>CAUTRO010000247.1:0-2509 GCA_963540685.1 uncultured Streptococcus sp. | reverse complement strand
AAAATTCTTTTTCTGTCATGAGTTAGCAGGCTCTGCCTGCTTAGAGTTTTTTGTTTAAAAAATCTCACTGTAGAGGCAAAAAAATGCTACCTCTAGCTGATTAAATTATATCACAATCAACTATTTTTAAATATTTGTCGTTTTAATTTTTTATTTTACTTTAAAGATATAACAATTTGAAAACACAAACTTTCCAACTCTTCTTCATTTTTAGTTGAAAATATATGCAGACACCTATGAAAAAAGTCTCTATTTTCAAGGGTTTTCACATTCTATTTTCATTCAAAAAAATTCACCATCTCTTCTTTCGAGGGGAAGTATCTTTTTATACCAATAAATTAGATTTGAACTTTAAAATAAAAAATTATGTAATTTATTCCCTTATTCAGCCAAAAAAATTCAAAAAAACAATACTTTTTTAAGAAATGATTCAAGTAGCAAGACCCTTTGCTCTAGCGTCTTTTAAACCATACAGGGGTCCATTTTGTGTACTTTTCAACCAACAGTTCCCTCTCTACCATTTTTTAGGGAATGTTCTATCTGATAAACTTATATCAAAATCAGGATCTCCTACAAGATAGATCACATATATATGGGTAGATTCGGCTACTTCGCTCATTTGAAACAAGCTCTAAAGCGCCCCTTATTTTTAAACCTTTCTTTTCTAAGTTCTCCATTAAAAAAACCAAGGCCTCAAGGACCTTGGTCTAAGATATAATAATTAGTTTAAGTGCCAGATATCTTCATTGTACTGAGCGATGGTACGGTCAGATGAGAAGAATCCTGCTTTAGCAATGTTGACGATGACTTTATCCAACCATGCGTCACGGTTTTCGTAGTCAGCCAACATTTGCTCTTTCACCTTGATGTAGTCTTCCAAGTCAAGAAGAGTCATGAACCAGTCTTTGTTGATCAATTCGTTGTAAAGACGTTCCAAGCGTTCTTTCTTACCTACTGCAAGGACTTCGTCGCTCACGATAAAGTCAACCAATGGTTTGATAGCTTCACGAGCGTAGAATTCGCTTGATTTGTAAGCTGCTTTTGCGTAAAGGTCGATAACAGTTTCTGAATCTTCACCGAAGATGTAGATGTTTTCTTCTCCAACCAACTCAGCGATTTCCACGTTAGCACCGTCCATAGTACCAAGTGTCAAAGCTCCGTTCAACATGAATTTCATGTTACCAGTACCTGAAGCTTCTTTAGAAGCCAATGAGATTTGTTCTGAGATGTCACATGCTGGGATCAAGAAGCTTGCTGCAGTCACGTTGTAGTTTTCAACCATAACCACTTGCAAGTGTGGCGCTACTGCTGGGTCGTTTGCAATCACTTCTGACAAGCAAAGGATCAAGTGGATGATGTCTTGAGCGATTGTGTAGGCAGGAGCTGCTTTACCACCAAAGAATACTGTGATTGGACGAGCAGGGATGTTTCCAGCCTTGATGTCAAGGTATTTATGAATCACATACAATGCGTTCATTTGTTGGCGTTTGTACTCGTGAAGACGTTTGATTTGGATATCAAAGATAGAGTTTGTATTGATTTCCACACCTTGGTGTTCTTTCAAGTGACGAGCCAACTTGCGTTTGTTGTGGGATTTGATGTTTTCCAATTTTTCTTTGACAGCAGCCTTATCTTCGTAAGAGAGAAGATCTTCCAACTTAGAAGCATCGTGGTGCCAATCGCGTCCAAGAATCTCATCCAAGTAGTGAGACAATCTTGGGTTGGCATGCATGAGCCAACGGCGGAAGGTAATCCCGTTTGTTTTGTTGTTGAATTTTTCTGGGTAGATGTCGTAGAAAGCTTTCAACTCAGAGTTCTTCAAGATTTCAGTGTGGAGTGCTGCTACCCCGTTAACACTGTATCCATAGTGGATATCCATGTGAGCCATGTGTACACGGTCGTTTTCATCAATGATTTGAACAGCTGGGTCTTTGTATTCTGCTTTCACACGACGATCCAATTCTTCAATGATTGGAACCAAGTGAGGAACCACTTCTTCCAAGAATTCAAGAGGCCATTTTTCAAGGGCTTCAGCAAGGATTGTGTGGTTAGTGTAGGCAGTCATGCTACGAACGATAGAGATTGCTTCATCAAGTTCGATACCACGTTCCGTCAAAAGACGGATTAACTCAGGAATCACCATTGATGGGTGAGTATCGTTGATTTGTACAACTGCGTAGTCAGCAAGGTCATGCAAGTTGCTTCCTTTTTCGATTGCTTCGTCGATGATCAATTGCGCACCGTTTGAAACCATGAAGTATTGTTGGAAGATACGGAGCAATTCACCTTGACGGTTACTATCATCTGGGTAAAGGAAAAGAGTCAAGTTGCGAGCGATATCTGTTTTGTCAAAGTCGATACCATCTTCAATGATAGATGAATCAACTGAATCCAAGTCAAACAAACGCAAACGGTTCTTGGTATCAATCTTGTAACCAGGTACATCGATATCGTAAAGAGTAGATGTCAATGTAAAGTGTGCAAATGGCACTTGGTAGCTACGGCTTGA
>CAUTRO010000246.1:0-2516 GCA_963540685.1 uncultured Streptococcus sp. | reverse complement strand
GGAGTCATTTCCAACTTTTTCCAATCGGGCTATCCCCTGACCAGCAATCACAATGCTTCCTGACATGAGCGCGTCTTGCGCTCCTTTTTTGACTTCATCAGCTTCACCGGTCAATTGTGATTCATCGACTTTTAAGTCGCCCTCCAGCAAGACCCCATCCGCATAGATCTGGTCTCCAGCTTGAAAGCGAACCAAATCGCCTTCCACTAGTTGATCGATAGGAAGGGCAACTTCTTGCCCCTCGCGAATAGCAACCGCCTCACTCATATGTAAAAATTGCATCTGACGCAAGATCCGTCTAGAGCGGACTTCCTGTACGATCCCTACCAAGGAGTTGACCACTACAATCGGTACAAACAATAGATTGTTCCAAGACTTCACTGCTACAAGCAAAACTGCCAAAACCAGGAAAATCATATTAAAGTAAGTAAAGACATTGTCTCGAATGATCTGTCCTAGGCTTTTTTCTGTCTTGAGGGTGACCTTATTTTGCTTGCCCTCTTGGATTTTTTTCACTACTTCTTTCTGACTGAGTCCTTCTAATCTATCCATTGCTTTCCTCACTCATGTATTTCCAAAGGCAGTCCTTCTGGATCAAAGAAAAATGCCATTTTTTTGCCGTTAAAGTCATCACAGCGCAGGCCTGTGTTTGCAATACCTAGCTGATCCAATCTAGCTAGATAAGCCTCTACATCTTCCACTTTAAAGGCTAGATGCCGAAGCCCTGCATGCTCTGGCAAGGGCAACTTAGGGCGTTCCGGTGCCGTCGGTTTGATAAAGAGTTCCAAGGTCAGCTGCCCCTGGTGGAGATTGATCAAAATGTCACCACGCTCCGGACGGTCATACTCACTGACAATCGCAAAACCCAACTGGTCCACATAAAAGTGCAACATGGCATCGCGATCACGTCCAATGATGGCAATATGATGAATCGTATCTAACTTCATTTGGTCCTACTTTCTATCTTCTATAAAAAGAAGGGGGAGTGGGACAAGGTCCCTCTTCCCCCTAGACTTATTGTTGCAATACTTTCCGAGGCTTGGTTCCTTCAGCTGGTCCAATCACTCCGGCTGCTTCCAACTCTTCCATGAGGCGAGTCGCTCGGTTAAAGCCAACTGACAAGCGGCGTTGAATCATCGAAGCACTGGCTTTTTGAGTTTCAACCACGAGCGCTTTGGCCTCTTCAAAGAGAGGATCGCCTTCATCAGAGCTACCCATGCCTCCGTCAAAGTCCGACTCCGATACTTCGCCTGGATCAAAGGCATCATCATAATCCGCTTCTGCTTGTTCTTTGACAAAGTTGACAATCCGCTCGACATCGTCATCTGAAATAAAGGATCCCTGTAGACGAATTGGGTGATTTTCATCGATCGGTTTAAAGAGCATGTCCCCACGACCGAGCAATTTCTCCGCCCCATTTTCATCCAAGATGGTCCGTGAGTCGGTCCCAGATGATACTGCAAAAGCGACACGGGAAGGCACATTGGCCTTGATCAAGCCTGAAATAACATCAACCGATGGCCGTTGGGTCGCAAGGATCATGTGGATCCCTGCCGCACGCGCCTTCTGTCCAAGACGAATAATCGCATCTTCCACTTCTTTACTTGCCACCATCATCAAGTCTGCCAACTCATCGACAATGACCACAATCAAGGGAAGGGGTACTTGCTTCATCTCAGACTGGGCATTGTATTCAGCAACCTTGGCATTAAAGCCAGCAATATTCCGAGCACCTACTTTCGAGAAGAGCTCATAGCGATTTTCCATCTCATCGACAACCTTCTGCAGGGCTCGGCTGGCCTTGCGTGGATTGGTCACCACTGGAATCAAGAGGTGAGGAATATCATTGTAGACAGAAAGCTCCACCATCTTAGGATCCACCATCATAAACTTGACTTCGTCTGGACGGGCCTTCATCAAGATACTCGAAATGATGCCATTGACCGCAACCGACTTACCAGATCCGGTTGAACCCGCGACCAAGAGGTGAGGCATTCGAGCCAAATCAAAGGTCCGAGCTGAACCATCTACAGCCTTCCCAAGTGGAATCTCAAGGAGTTTAGCGGGGTCTGTTTTGGATTGCTCCCACAACTCACGGAAGGAAACTGTCGCAACTTCAGAGTTGGGCACTTCAATCCCGACCAGAGACTTCCCTGGAATCGGGGCTTCGATCCGCACATCCTTGGCTGCTAGGGCCAAGGCCAAATCATCTGCTAGGTTGGAAATGCGGTTGACCCGCACACCGACAGCCGGCTTGACTTCATACTTGGTGACAGAGGGACCAATTTCCGCCCGCTCCACTGTCGCCTTGATGTTAAAGCTTGCAAAGGTTTCTTCCAGAATGCGGATGTTCTGGCGAACGATATTTTTCTCTTTGGATTGATTTTTAGGCTTATCAGGTGCGAAGAGATCAATGGTTGGAAGTTTGTACTGAAGGAGTTCCTTAGGTGTGAAATCCACTTGAACTTCCTCCCCATCATCTTCGAATTCTTCGGCTACCAGAAGCTCTTCATATG
>CAUTRO010000245.1:0-2521 GCA_963540685.1 uncultured Streptococcus sp. | reverse complement strand
TTGCATGATTTCAAGATAAAAAGCTTCGCTTTTATTCAAAGAAAAGAGATCACCAAAGAGGTTAGGAATCAATTGACTGGCCTCATCCAATTTTTCAGGTTCACCGACAGCCATCATTTTAACGATAGAATCAGAAACATAGTCTCCATCTGCTAAGACAGTAAGGGGGAGATTCCCCAAATAAGACTCCCGAACTGTAAGGGGGGTGGATCGATTGATTGTAGGTGTACATCTTATCCATGGTCATTGCATGAACACCAAGTCCATATCGGGCAAAAAAGAGAGACAGGTGGTAAAAATCGGTAGATGACAGATTCGCCTGTCGGAGAATGCTTTTTCCGTCACAGGTCTGAACCAATGAGCCGTTGTAAGAAATAGTATAATCCTCCTCGTCAAGGCCAATCTCAGCTATTAAGTGAGACATCCCGTGAAAAGGCCTTCCTGTACAGAGGACAACATGAACACCTTCTTTTTTCAATTGCCGGAGAGCCTGTCTATTCTTATCAGACAGCATCAACTGACTATTGAGCAAGGTCCCGTCTAAATCGGTTGCTACTATCTTAAACATATGTATGCCTTTCTAATTACATTATTTAGCTCAAATCATTCAAACGATTTACTAATAGAAAAACTTCACCGAACATTCCAGTGGGTTCGCTTGGTACAAAAATAGGTAATAAGCTTGGCGTTTTCAAGAAACGTTGCTCACGATCTAACGTTGTGGCGACTTCAATAACAATGGTATGTTCTCCCTTAGCTAAAAAAAGATCCTTAGCTAGTATATATGGCGGTGTACACTTTATTCCGATAAGCTGATCATCAATCCAAATACGACAGGTTTCAAAGACCCATTCTAGTGAAATGGCATTTAATTCATAGTTTTCTAATAAATCTATTTTTTTTCATAGCGAATAATCCCAGAAAACTCAGGTTGATTAATTGAAATCGGTACTAAGTTGTTCATAAGTTGAACTTCAGAAAAATTTGGATAGTCAATTGCTCTGGCAGTTTGAAACGACCAATTTTTACTGACATCTAATCTAAACTCCCTAGTTGCCTCTAATTTTTCATCTTCTTCTTGAGAAACCTGTCGCAATAAAATGGCTTCATAAGGGGCTAATGAAATTTGGTTTGTAGTTAAAATCTTTTCCTCCCACTCAAAATTATATACATTGAACTGTTGGAAACTTTTATTAACTAACTTTAGCGACACAGAGCCTAATAAAGATTCATTGAATAAGAAAAGATGTTCTTGATTGCCTTTGCTAAATGCTCTGCTGACTAGTTCCTGACTGTCAGAAATAAAAAGAGGACTCTTTGAGGCAATTCCAATATGTTCTGATAATTTTGTCAATGAAAGGATTTTGCAATTGTTAAATTGTTTAAAAGGAGTCACCTTTTTTAGCCCAACTACTCCCTGTGGAACTTGGTCAATGAATATAATCTCTATTTTAGGAAAGCTCCTAATAAATTGATAAGTGATTTCAGTAATAAACTCACAACAAGGAATTATCAATCGAGTAAACTTATGATGATTTATTTCAAAATGATTAGCCTTTAAGCGAGCTTCATTTAGCATGTCATTACTCACGATTAAAAAATCAATTTGGTTTTGAGTTAACTCTTTTGCTGGCTTTTGAACAGCCATTGCATTACCTAGCCAATCACTTTCTGCATGGTAAAGAATTGCTGTATCCGCATGTAGCTGACTGTCTCGAAAAATATCCCCAAGGTTTTTCATGTATTTAATCAATTCACCAAAATACGGGAATTGTGGGTTATTACCTCTAGCGAAAAAATGGGGTGGACAATCTACATCCGGATATTCAGCCATCGAAAAAGCATGGGGGACAAAATGATTAATGCCTCTTGCTAGCAGATGATTGGTAATCCAAAACATGTCTCTTACACCAAGCTTCCACCCATATGCACCAAAAAGTTCACACAAAGCACGTCCTTTTTTATCTTTATCTAGTCTGGCTGAAGAATCAGCTAGTTTTGCTAGAGCATAATGAAAAAATTCTCCATCCGCTTGTGATTTATTACTGTGTGTAAAATTACCACCTCCAGGAATTATTTGGCAACCAATTGTGTCAATTCCGGCCATCGATTGCCCCTTCATTGCTCTAAAAAAATGTCCCGCCCCGCTACCGAGACGGGTATCTTGATTATTGTCTTCAATCACATGTCCAATATATTCCACCCTATGCTCTTTGCACCATGAGCCTAAGTATTCCGAAAAATTCTTCTCATATAATTTCGTAATCACGTTCATATAATTGAGACGCATGGAAAGTGACTTCTGTGATTCGTCAGTTGGTATCCATAAAAAAGGCAAATTATTTTTCCATGATTCACCATATATTTGATATAGTTCATCAGCCATATCTTTTGACCACGGCAGGGGCATATTCTTGCGCCCAATTCGTTCATCTTTGTCAAAACCAATAGTATTTCCAAAACCTGGCTCGTCTGAAAAAAATCCTGCAAACGTCTTTCCAAATTCATCTTGATAGCGCTG
>CAUTRO010000244.1:0-2527 GCA_963540685.1 uncultured Streptococcus sp. | reverse complement strand
GATTTCGTTGTCCCACCTCCGCACAGTTGAGTAGGGCTGTAAAAGCTGATGAAATCAGCGTAGTAGAGCCCACTCAACCACTGCGTCTTGCTCGACAATCCAAAGACAATTGAGAGGCTAGGACTTTTGTCCCAGCCTCTTTTTAGTTAATTGAACACTTATTTCAAATCTGACATCACTTGTTTCTTAGTGAAGGTGCGCTCTTGCTTGTTGGCGAGCGCCTTGATGCGTGCATCTAAAAGAATAGCACGGCCTTCAGCGCTTCGGGTATAGATGAGGTCATACTTACCTAAGCTCTTTCGAATCTGCTCAACAAAGGCTTGCGCATCCTCTTTCCGTTTGTCAAAGAGGCTTGGTACAGCGAAATATTCTGTCTGATCGGTCACTTTTTCCTGTGCCTTCAGGATGTAACGTTGATTTTCAATGGGGGCGAAAAATTCGATCATGGTTTGCGAGAAGAGTTCTTTCTCTCGCATGGTTCCGCCCTTCATATAGATTAGCGTGTTGATGGCATCCTTCCTATCTCGGACCACTTGGATGCGGGTCTCCTGGGTTTGAATCTGTCCAGAAGCTAATAAGGCTTGACGGACAGCTTCTCCAAATACTTCCATGCGTTTATAAGGACTCTTATAGAGGTAGTAGCGTAGCCAAGCAAGGAGTGCGAGAACAGCTAAGACGAATAGAAGAACAAGAGAAACAGGGTTCCTTCCTCCTCTATGTGAGTAGTAAATAAGGTTGGCGAAAGAATCAGTCAAAGTAGCGGCCGTCAGCCAGCGAGCCAGCTTTCTAGCGTCAAAAAATAGGGCCAGAGGCAGGAAGTGTTTATCCACTTGGACCTCGTTTGCAATCTCCATATTCTCTAAAATAGGAAGAGCTTTTTGCCAGCCATCCCGGAGTTCTTGACGATGGGTAGAGCGCTCTAAGGTCTCTTCGTTGAGTTTTTGTAACTGTTTTTTAGTATAGCGGATATTGTCGAAGGCCAGACGCTCGATACCGGATTCGATAAAGGGTTCCTTGTAGTGGAGGCCTAAAAATTGCTTCATCCGTCTTTCTAAGAGCTCCAGATCAGGACTATATTGTTTCAGCTGATCAGTGATGGCTTCGATCTCTTCCTTTTCAAGATCGGACTTTTCATACCATTTCTTTAGGGAAAGGTTGATAGAGACCAGGTGCCAGATGTTACTGGTCTTATTTGGCTCTTCGGGCCACACTCGGATGGCACGACCTCGCATTTGGTTACTGAGCATAAAACTCCCGACAAAGCTCGCTAGGATCAGGGAGTTGACACAAGGAGCATCCCAACCTTCTCCTAGAAGAGACTTGGTTCCAATGACAACTTGGATGAGTCCCTCTTGAAAGAGCTGGGTCACAGCTGTCACCAAATCATGTTGCGAACCTACCAAGCGAACCTTGAGAAAGTCATCAGGAGATAATTGGCCGACATTTTGGTAAGTCAGTCGATCCGCTCCTAGAAGCTCTTCTAGTCTTGGCTTAGCAACTGTCGGGATGATGACGATACTACCTGTTAAGACAGCGATGGTAGGTGGACTAGCTTGCTCTAGGCTTTCTCTGCGAATGGATTCAAAATACGAGAGAACTCCCAATTGAGTGAATTGGGCGTCCTTGTCCCCTAGATGAACTTCAAAGTCTTGGCGAATGTAGTCTGTTAAGACCAGCTGGCGCAGTTGGCTTCCAAGAGCCTGGTGTTCTGCCTTGAAAATCTCTCGAACTGCATTGAGTTTTCCAAGAGATTGGTTCAGCAGGAGGTCTTGTTTTTTGTTGCGGACCAGTTTGACTTGTTTTCGATCAATCAAACTGGCAGCTTTTAATTCATGGAGGACTTGCTTTTCGTATTCTTCTGGTAGATTGTACCAGTGAGGGACCTGAAAGAGCAGACCTTGCAGGAGAATTTCAAGCCAGTCTAGAGTGAAAGCAGGTAGTTTTTTGGCTCCTAGAAGATCTTGGAAACGTTGGGGAAAGGCGATTCCCTTGCTCCGAAGAAAGATCAGAGTAGCAGAGAGATACTTGGGTTCATTGAGCAACTCATCATTACTGATCTGACCCGATAAGGCCTGACAGGATTGTAGGTATTGGCAAAAGAGGGGGTCTGAAGTCAGTTGCTGCAAGAGAGTGTTCTTTTGTTGGCTAAAGGCATCCAGCTGAGCCTGCTCTTCCTTGGTTGGAAAGGCAAAGTAAACATAGTCCTGATGGGGACAAAGGGTCTCTTCCTTGACCAATTCGGGAACCGTAATTTCCTCATCAATCTCCCCACACATGCGGATATAACGGTCCCAAAGGGCAGGGTCCCCTTCATAGGGAGGGGTAGCGGTTAGGGAAATCATCTTTAAGTCAGGGAAGGCTTGACGAAAGGTTTCCAAGCTCTTCCACCACTCATTGCGCAAGTGGTGACATTCATCCAAACAAAGGGTCCCGAGCGAAATAGCTTTGAAGGTGGTAAAAATATCGAATCCTTTGAAATCAAAGGTTTCAATCTCTGCCTGGTCATCGGTATCCTCAATTTGCGATT
>CAUTRO010000243.1:0-2528 GCA_963540685.1 uncultured Streptococcus sp. | reverse complement strand
CATTCTTGAAGCTCGTCCTTATGTGGCTGGAACCCTGGATGAAAACTATGTGACCCTTGAAAGCTTGGGCTTGCCGACAGATGGCTCCTACGACATGAGGAAATTGCGGGAGCAACCAGCTAAACGCCAGGCAGTCGGAAGCTCTTCGACAGTCGAAGCAGCCAAGAAAGCCAAGGCTTCGGATTGGTATTACTACAGTCCATATGAATACATTTATGACTTCGAAGACTTGAACTGGTATGACTATTTCTTGGTCAGAGGCTATGCCTTTATCTCTAGTGCTGGGCTTGGTACCAAAGGGTCGGAAGGGTTTAACACGACAGGTTCTGATCTGGAAATCAATGCCTTCAAGAATATCATCGAGTGGGTCAATGGCAAGCGCAAGGCCTACACCGATAAGACCAGCAATGTCGAAATCAAGGCAGACTGGGCTACAGGAAATGTCGCTATGACGGGTCTATCCTGGGCGGGAACTACGACCTTTGGTGTGGCTGCGACAGGCGTCGAAGGTCTAAAAACCATCGTTCCAGCTGCTGGGATTGCCTCTTGGTATGATTATTTCAATAGCCAAGGGACCCAATTTGGCAATGCGCCTTATAGTGATCTTTCCTGGCTCTCCCTCTATGTTAGCACGCGGATGTTGGACCAAGAGGATTGGTCAGGCATTTGGCAAAATTATGCCAACTACATAAACCAGCTCAACAAGGACCAATACGCTCATGATCGCAACTACAGTGATGTCTGGAAGGAGCGGGATTATACTCTCCATCCGGAAAATCTCAAGACCAGCGCGCTGATTGTCCATGGCTTGAACGATGATAATGTCAAGACCAAACACTTTGAGCTCATGTACGATGCCCTCAAGAAAGCGGGCCAAGATGTCAAGCTCTATCTCCATCAAGGGGATCACGTCTATCCAGCAGCCATGTCGCGTGGCTATGGGATTACAGCCAATGGCCAAGATTTCTATGACCTGCTCAATACCTGGCTGACCCATTACCTCTATGGAGTGGACAATCACGTCGAAAATTTACCAGCTGTCTTGGCGCAAAACAACTATGATCCAAGCAAGTGGACCACTTACGATAACTGGAAGACCTCACAGCGCCTCTTCCTCAACGCGCAGTCGAAACGCTTGGAGGAAACTATTTCGAGCGATTATGCAGCTGCAGGTGTAGAGATTGCTAAGCGCGATGAAACCGTGAGCCAAGGTTCTTCAAAAGCCAACATGACCTTCGTATCGGAAGTGACAGAAGACACCACTATCAAAGGACATATCCCTGTACACTTCAAGGCAGCCCTGGCTAAGGGGCAAGGCAAGAACTTCCAAATCAATGCTCTTTTAGTCGACGTATCGGATGAAGAGTTTGATGTGGTGGGCAACGGTAGCGTCAAGCAAGATAAAACAGCAGATGCTTTCTGGATGGGAAGCAATTTAAGCAACCTATCTGTGGCCGAATTCGAAACCATTAAGACCAAGTATAAGGTTATCGCCAAAGGCTGGATCAACCTGGCCAACCCTGAGTCTGGCTATGATTCAGCAAGCTCTCGCGCAAGCATTGAGCCGAAAGTGGGAGAATACCACGATTATACGGTCTATCTCCAACCAAATCTCTATACGGTTAAGAAAGGTCACAAGTTAGCGCTTGTCTTTAACACCTATGATCCATCGGACTTAACTGTGGAGCATCCATATGAGGTGACCTTTAAGACGGATTCGATCAGCGCAACGATTCCAATTGTCGAAAAAACCCGTATCCAAAAGGCAACCTATCTACCAAGTGCCACAGATACAGACTATGCAAACCTGCCAGAAGTTGAAGGAGCTGCTCTAGTTGCGCCAGAAGTGCACTACAAGGAAGAATATCCCCTTCCAATTCCAGAACACTTTGTCCAACCAAGCCAAGATCTTCCTGAAAAGATCGTTGAGATGAAGACTGCATCAGCTAGCCAAGAGAAGCCTGGCCCTGCCCTCGCAGTATCCTATGGCCAACAATTTGTTTCACCAGGATTCGTAGCAGATCCTAAAGATGATACTCCTACAGTAGAAGGAGAGCACGGAGGTCATATGCTTCCACAAACAGGTAGCAAAGAACAGGAACTGGGTCTCTTAGGTGTGCTTACCCTGACAGCTTCTAGCCTCCTCTTTTGGCGCAAGAAGAGAGAAGATGCCTAAGGAGTCCCCGTAGCAAATATTTCTAAAATGACCTCTTTTAGTGTAAAATAAAAGTAGAAATGCTAGATCAGTAGATACCTACTGAAAAAGGAGGAAATATGGCACACGTAATCACAGATGCAACGTTTGAACAAGAAACTAGCCAAGGACTTGTCTTGATTGACTTTTGGGCAACTTGGTGTGGTCCATGTCGCATGCAAGCACCGATCTTGGATCAGTTGGCAGAAGAAGTCCATGAAGACGATTTGAAAATCTGCAAGATGGATGTCGATGAAAATCCAAACACAGCGCGTCAATTCGGTATCATGTCGATCCCAACTCTTCTCTTTAAAAAAGATGGCCAAGTCGTGAA
>CAUTRO010000242.1:0-2536 GCA_963540685.1 uncultured Streptococcus sp. | reverse complement strand
AAGTTTTTCTGAGTTACTTGAAAAGTCTAACTTAATTTGACAATCTAGGAATAATAAAAAAAACTAGAGAAGGACTCTAGTTTTTTGGCTTCTGATGGGTGATGTTTTTCCCCCAAGTGATGATATTTTCATTCTTGTTGAGGATGCGCTCGATGTTATCCTTGTGGCGGATGATAATCAAGGCTGCTAATGCGAGGACGATAATGGTAAAGATCAGGTCGTAGCTCGGTAGAATCCAACCAGTAAGAGGCAGGATCAGGACTCCGATACTAGCTAGGACAGCGACCGTCACACTTGAAAAGGAAATCATACTGGTCAGATAGAGGCTGCTAAAGAAATAAATAGCTAAGATAACTAGAAAGAGAGGAGAGAAACCGAAGAGGACCCCTGCGCTAGTCGCTACTGCCTTGCCCCCTTTAAAGCCTGCAAAAATGGGGAAGGTGTGACCAAGGACTGCTAGAAGACCAAAGACCATAGGAGAAATTCCGGAGATCCCAAAAATAGTCGGCAATAAAACAGCCAAGGTTCCCTTGAGGAAATCAACCGCAAAGACGACTATACCTGCCTTGGTTCCTAGGATACGGAAGGTGTTGGTGGTCCCTGTATTTCCAGAACCGTGTTCCCTTAGATTAATGTTAAAGAAGGCTTTCCCAATCCACAAACCAGAAGGAATGGAGCCTAATAAGTAGGCTAATACGAGTAAAAAAATTGTTTTCATCATAGTTTCATTATATCAAAATTGCTTTGAATGAAAAAGAAAATTTCGTCCATAATTGTCACATCGGATAGTCGGTTTAAGCTCATCTCACTAAAATGGGCTACTGAAAGGGGGAGAAGAAAGAAAAATTTTGCAAATTTTCCTAAAAAGCTGTAATATAGAAAAGATGAACAAACAGGAGGTTCCTTGTGTCTAAAAAGGAAATCAACATTAATAATTATAATGACGATGCCATTCAGGTACTAGAAGGGTTGGATGCGGTCCGTAAACGTCCAGGGATGTATATTGGATCGACAGATGGAAATGGTCTCCACCATTTGGTCTGGGAAATTGTCGACAATGCAGTCGATGAAGCCCTATCTGGTTTTGGTTCTCAAATTGACGTTACGATTAACAAAGACGGTTCCCTATCTGTAGCTGACCAAGGTCGGGGGATGCCGACAGGGATGCATGCTATGGGCAAACCAACCGTTGAGGTGATCTTTACGGTTCTCCACGCAGGTGGGAAGTTTGGTCAAGGTGGCTATAAGACCTCTGGTGGTCTCCACGGGGTTGGATCTTCGGTCGTGAACGCCCTCTCTAGCTGGCTTGAGGTTGAGATTACCCGTGATGGAGCGGTCTACAAGCAACGCTTTGAAGATGGTGGGAAGCCTGTTACCACTCTTGAAAAGATCGGTACTGCACCCAAGTATAAGACGGGGACCAAGGTTACCTTCATGCCAGATCCAACCATTTTCTCAACGACGGATTTCAAGTTTAATACCATTGCAGAACGGATCAAAGAATCAGCCTTCTTGCTTAAGGATGTAACGCTGACGCTGACAGACCTTCGTAAGGAAGAAGACAACTATGTGGCCTTCCATTACGAGAATGGGGTTCAGGATTTCGTTGAGTACTTGAACGAAGATAAGGAAACCCTGACGCCGGTTCTTTACTTTAATGGAGAATCAGAAGGCTTCCAAGTAGAAGTCGCTCTCCAGTACAATGATGGTTATTCGGACAATATCTTGTCCTTCGTCAATAATGTCCGCACCAAGGATGGTGGAACCCACGAGACGGGTCTGAAGACAGCCATTACCAAGGCCATGAACGACTATGCAAGAAAGACGGGTCTTCTCAAAGAAAAAGACAAGAACCTAGAAGGATCGGACTATCGTGAAGGTCTTTCAGCTGTTCTTTCGATCTTGGTTCCAGAAGCCCATTTGCAGTTTGAAGGCCAAACCAAGGACAAACTAGGAAGTCCACTTGCTCGACCAGTCGTTGACGGGATCGTCGCTGACAAGTTAACCTTCTTCCTCATGGAAAATGGGGAACTAGCTTCTAATCTGATTCGCAAGGCTATCAAGGCCCGGGATGCGCGTGAAGCAGCTCGGAAGGCGCGTGATGAAAGTCGAAATGGCAAGAAAAACAAGAAGGACAAGGGTCTCTTATCTGGTAAATTAACCCCAGCCCAGTCCAAGAATGCTGCCAAGAACGAACTCTATCTAGTCGAAGGAGACTCAGCCGGTGGATCGGCCAAGCAAGGTCGAGACCGCAAGTTCCAAGCCATCCTTCCACTTCGAGGGAAGGTTCTTAATACTGAGAAGGCCAACATGAGCGATATCCTCAAAAACGAGGAAATCAATACCATGATCTATACTATCGGGGCTGGTGTAGGGGCTGATTTTACGATTGAAGATGCCAACTATGACAAGATCATCATCATGACCGATGCGGATACAGATGGAGCTCACATTCAGACCTTGCTCCTGACTTTCTTCTACCGCTATATGCGTCCTTTGGTTGAAGCAGGACGGGTCTATATCGCCATGCCTCCTC
>CAUTRO010000241.1:0-2542 GCA_963540685.1 uncultured Streptococcus sp. | reverse complement strand
ATTTCTTAAAAGGGAAAGGGATCAGCCGTGGGATATAACCTTTCCAGTTCTGATAGGTAAGATACATGCGCCCGAATGCCAGGGCGTCAGGGAAACGCGTGCCCGTGTTGATATTTTTGACTGTTAACTCATTCAGATGCGGCTGGCGCTGGCGGACCTTTTTGCATAGTTCATCAAGATGTTTCAGGGCCGAAACCCATTCCTTCTCAAACTCCTGATTGACAGTGGCAAGCCGCTGTTTTCTGGTGTTGTAAGCTTCCGTTTTGAGTTTTTCGCCCGGGTAGTCTTTCTCAATGTGGTCAACCTTTTGAGCCCTTTGAGCAACGGCATGATTCAATGCACCAACTGCATCGAACAGACGTTTAAGCATGGACTCCCTGTTATTCGGACTCTTACTCATGAGCCATGCTTCCTATCAATTGCAGTTCACCTGTTAGCTGATCAATCTCGGCGGCTCGGGTCTGAAACAATTCTCCCATTTGCTGAAGGCCGGAGATGTCTTGCAAAATGGGCTCGAAAACGTCTGAGACAATAGACTGGCCAAACTCGTCTCTGACTGTATCGGAAAATTTGCCCATCTGCTGTGAAGTCACATTAAACAGATCATCAAACATTGGTATCCTCCTCTTCAAACGGTAGCTGGAGGACGACACTATCAGTCTTTAATGCCTGCTCAACAACACCTGTAACGTCCGCAGACGATTCAGCCACATCGGCTGCAATAACCGTTTCGAGTTGCGGCTTGGCCATAATGTAGTCGGACTTGAAATCGTCATCAGAGCATCTGACCTTTTCAATCAGCTTATGCCAGTATTCTTCCGACAAGGACAGGGAATACTCGCTATCTGTTAGCGAGATCAGTTCTTCTGTGAGCTGGTCAACAGCACTCATCTCACCTCCCTCCATCGCGTTCTGGAGCTTTGAGGAAAGACCCTGGGCCTTGCTGGTGTGTTCACTTGGTATCAGAGCGATTTTAATTTTCATGAGCTCCTCCGTTATTTGCATTAGAACCGGTCACCATGTCCCAGCAGGCTTTGTCGATCTCGTCTTTTGTCGGGAGCATACCTATTAATGGCGATCCGGCACCCCGAAGGGCTTCACGCAGCTCTTCTTCCTGTTCTGGAGTTAAATCCTTGATGTCGCGTGAACATACCGTCATCGACGCATTGGCTTCCTGATGTCCACCGGACTGGAATACCATGTGGTCTTTCTGAGAATAGAGATACGAAGCCCGGCCGCATTTCACTTCAATGGCGATAGAGCCTCCGGCCGGAGCACTCATACCTTCACCACGACCGAGAATAACCGGCACTTTGAGATCTTTGATGATCAGGTCGGTTTTGGTGAATCTGCCATCCTCAAATGTGGTCCGGGCCTGCGCGTCCGCTTTATGTCCGAGGGGACTCAGCGCCTGTTCCACAATTTTTTCGCCACAATAGCCGCTCAGGTTTCGGCGGATATTAAGCTGAACCGCATGCCTTTCAGCAGAACCGTTGGCGGCTTCGAGCTGGCTTCTGTAGTCGGCAATCTTGGCTCTGAATGCCGGGTCACGATCGGCGAGATATTCAAAATAGTAGTGCTGCTGTTCAACGGATAGATTCAGCCGCGAATTCAGCTCTTTTGGCGTAACCGGTTTATTGGGGTCCGGAGTCCATTTCAACCATGAATAAAATTCTGCTGCTGGCGGGTGCGTATTGAGGTAGGCGTTGAGCGCTGCCTTGGCGCTTTCCAGTCGGGCTTTTCCTGTTTCAAGGTGAGTCGCAGCACTGGCAAGCCGGGCTGCACACTCCGTTTGAACTGTTTCCGCCAGCTGCGTTGCCATATCAAGACACTGCCGGGCCATTTCATTTCGCTGCTCCATCTGCATGCGATGGTCTTTTGCCGCTTCCAAAGCTTCCTCAGCAGCCGCAACAACAGATTCCGCCTCGGCGACCGAAGATTCTGCGGCGGCTACATCGGCCTCTTCAGATGAACAGTTGGGCGGTTCATAGTTGCCGTCCCCATCATAGCTGCCACTCGCTTCGCAGGCGGAAAGAGATGAACAAGCGGAACTCAACTGCTCATTGGCTGAAGCAAGCTGCTCATTAACCTGTTCCAGCTGCTGCCCGGCCTCCATTTCGGCTTCCATCGCAGCATCCAGCAGTTGAGCGCTGTTGTCAGCCTCCTGCTGTGCTTCGGCCAACTTGGCTTCAGCCGCAGCAATCTGGGCCTGACAGGCGCTCTCCATGGAGTCATAGGCCGACTGAAGTCCGGCAATTGTCTCCTCGAGATTCTCAACTTGTCCAACGGATACGTACGCCATTCCCCACCTTAACTCTGTAAATAATCTCTTAAACGTGAAGCCAGAGCGTGAAGATAAGGGACCTGTTCCGATGCGTTCGCCTCAAAATGAGATAGCTGCTGCACCAGCGCGTTATAGTCCTCTTCAAAACTCGCTCGCTTTTCATCCTGCCAGGTATCTCCAAGGGCACCAAAGCTATGATTCAAACCGTTAACCGCTTCATTCAACGTGTCGATGAACTGCGTCAGAGACTGCGCGAAA
>CAUTRO010000240.1:0-2545 GCA_963540685.1 uncultured Streptococcus sp. | reverse complement strand
CTGCTGGTCGTAGTCATCATCTCTCATATAGGCAAGTGCCAAAATTGTATCCTTAAAATCTGCTTGTTTAAACCGATCCCAGAACCGTTGATTGAGCCGACCAATGCCTTCTTGTGATACTTGGCCGATGATCAACTGCATCATATCTAAGGACGTTCCAAACTCATCTGGACGTTTAAATTTTAGGTTGGCAGCGACATCCCCCAGGTTGACAATGGGTTTTCCGACTAGGATGGCATGTGGGCAGTATAGCGCCCCATAATAAAGCGCACCAAAGGTCCCCATGGACAAACCTGAAAAATTCATTTCTTTGGGCTCAAAGCCAAGCAGATCCAAATGCTGATCAATAAAGGCTGTAATTTGATTTTCTAATTCTTCTGAGCCCATATAGAAGGATCCACCTTCCAATCTTGGGTCCGAAAAGAGAATAAAGGGACTGCCCATTGCACGCATCATCCCAAACCCTTCAAATCCTTCGGCCGGACGATACCCAGAAAAGTAAATGTTTAAAGGTGGCTTCATATCGCCAGGATGGAAATAAGCAAAAATTTCTTGACGTTTGTGGTCCCGAAGAGTCTGAGCGCCTACTGTCATCTCTCCTAAAGGACCATGTGACAAACGCTTATGTAAGGCTCCGATTGTAAGCGTCCCCTCTCCTTTTGCCTCCAGCGAAAAAGCTAGATAATAAGGCTCTGTTCCATCCAATTCTAGTGGTTGTAGCATCTCTTCTTCTGAAAAGACCGCATCTTTGACCCAATCACCCAAAGCTCCATAGCGGTAAAATTGAATCCGCAGTTGTAGCTGACAGCTAGGATCTTTTTCGTATTCCAACCAAAAATTAATGGGGCGACTAGCGTCATACACATAATTGTATATCCACTGGGCAATTGGCTTAAACTCTTCGCCGTAGGCTCCATCAAGCTTGAGGAAATGTTGCCCCAAGACGGTTTGCTGGCCAGCAAAATCGGGTCTCACCTGCAGGTCACGAACCGTAAAGGCATCCCCATATTGATTGTCGTATAAAAATCGGTCTAACACATAGAGAAACTGGTGCTTGTTTGAGAAATCCCAGGGTCTCGCTTGCTTAAGGGTTAAGAGGTGGGCCAATTCTGCAGAAGGCGCCTCTAGCCCATGGCTCTCGTCATAAAAAACAGTATAAGTCTGAAAATAAGTCAGGTCTTCTCCTAAAGCCAACAAATCTTCTGGCTTCTCTAAAATCAAGGCTTTAAATTTAGAGATTTCCTCTTCTTCCATATAGTCTTTGAGAGATGGAAGAGCAGTGGCTTGAAAAAAGTGCCAGCCAAGTCCAGCAGGAAGTTCTACTTGATCCTGCCAGCTACTTGATCCGATTTGGAGAATATGGGGTATCTGTAGTTTTTTATCCATGACGTTCTTTCATCCATCCTTCCCATTTCTCGATCAAGCGTTGACCGGTGTATTCTTGAATTTTGTCAATTGAATAGACCAAAGCTTCATTCCAAGGCTTCAATTCCAATAAAAAGTGAGTCAGAGCTTTCTCTAATTCCTTGTCTCCCTTAGACAGGACAAAACCATTTTTTAAATGATCCACATATTCAGTTTGGACACGGTTGACCTGTGGAATCCCCGCAGAGATCCCTGCAATCTGCGTATAGAGGTTAGGTTCCTCACTTAAATCTACGATCAAGCGTGTTTTTTCCAACTCTTGAATAATGTCATTTTCATTTGAAAAATTCTTGACCACAAAACGATAATCCGGTGCATCTTGTACGAACTCCTTATCGATGATCTGGTTTTCCCCAAGTCCTTCTATCTGGGCTGGCGACTGAGCTAGATTCAAGGTCTGCTCACTAGCGATCAACTCCTCTAGTTGCTGTTCTAGTTCTTTGACCCGCTCCGGTGCCCCATTGTAAAATGCAAAGACGACTTCAAATAAGGGATGTTGTCCCAAAATTTCCAAGATTTTTTTAAGCTGGTTCTTGGTTGGGAGCTCGTCTTCCTTAATATAATAATAAATCTTTGATTCCTTACGCTCCTGACTAGACCCCAAACGGAGGCGAGAGTCAAAAGAGGTAATCCGATGTGTTTTTTGAGCTAAGCTAGGGGAAAAGACTGCAATCGCTTCTTTGGTTTTTTCACTGTCCGTAATCAAAAGCTGGGCATCAATCATATCAAAATAAAGGGCGAAATTTTCTGCAGACAAGGGCTGACGATCCCCATAAAAAGAAAGAACTTTCTTAACACCACTCGCTGTGTCTTGTAAAAAAGCAAGATTAGCTGGATGAGCTGCCAAGACCAACTGATCTCGTCCTGGAATCAAAGCCATCAAGTGTTCCTTCATTTTTTCAGAGACGACTTCCCCAATATTGGCATACCTTTCTTTTTTGAAGGCATGAAAGAAAGCTTCATTGACCATGACAGAGGGATTTTCTTCGATCAACATCTGTCTTATTATACTCTGACCATCTATAAGAAGTTATTCATGTAAATTAGTTTTCACCTCTTTGTTGTAAAGTTTTTTTTTTATTATTCCAGGTTATTGGTATTAGTAAATATAGTTTATATC
>CAUTRO010000239.1:0-2546 GCA_963540685.1 uncultured Streptococcus sp. | reverse complement strand
ATCAGCATACTTTAGCAAAGCAAGATTGGCAGAACGATTGGGATCATACTCTATAGATTCCACAAATGCAGGAATACTTAGCTTATTGCGTTTAAAATCAACAATACGATACAGACGTTTATGGCCACCACCTCTGCGACGGGAAGTAATACGTCCATAACAATTACGCCCTTTATTACGATGCAGACCAAAAGTTAGTTTACGCTCCGAAGGCTTTTTTGTGATCTCTACTTTATTTCTAACCAAGAACCTTTGGCCTGGCGTAGTAGGAACTGTTTTCACTAATACCATACAATTTCCCTTCAAATGATATCTATCTTAAATCCCTTTTTTAGAGCAACCATGGCCTTTTTCATTCCACCAACAGCACCTGGTAAGCTCTTACGAATACGGCTACGTTTAATCTTGGGCTTACGGTTTAAAATACGAACCTTGCTTACTTTTACCTTAAAAGCATCCTCTATAGCCTCTGCAATCTCTGTTCGATTGGCATCTTTAGATACCTCAAACGTATAGCAATTTTCATTAGCAATCAGATTACTAGCTTTTTCGGTCACCCGATACTCCCTCAAAATTTTCCAAGACTCTATCATTTCTGTTCATCCTTTCGATGAAAATTGCTCAAAAAAGTCGTTAACGCACGTTCTGTCATGATAACATTTGGATAGCGTGATAAATCCAAAGCGTTGACGGAATTCACATCTATCGAGAAAAATCTATTTAAATTTCTCATAGACAACAACTGGTTATCCGTAAAATTATCATCTATCACCAAACATTTCCGCGAAGGAACTATCTTATTGAAAACAACCGACATTTCAGAAGTTTTCGGAGAATCCAACTTCTTCAAAGCTTCCAAAACCACCAATTTACCTTCAACAACGGCATCAAAGAAAGCCCTCTGTAAACCTAAACGCTTCTCTTTTCTGTTTATAGAAACATAAAAATCTCTCGGTTTTGGTCCAAAAACGACACCTCCGCCACGAGCTAAAGGACTACGTTTCTCACCCTGACGCGCCATACCCGTACCTTTTTGACGGAATGGTTTTTTACCTGTTCCATGAACATCTCCGCGTGTTTTTGTACAAGCATTTCCCTGTCTTAGATTGGCTTGATAGGCTACAATAAGTTCCTTCAGAACTTGAACTCCTCTATCTCCCTCAAACTGAGGAACATCGTATTCGCGTTCACCACCAAAAGAACCATCTATACTGTAAAACTTAATCTTCATGTTCTTACCTTTCATGCCCTCTTAGACTTGCGAATCATAACAAACCCACCCTTAGCACCTGGAACACTTCCTTTTAACAAAATAAGTCGCTTTTCTGGATCTGTTTTCACAACCTCTAAATTCTGAACAGTTGCACGAATCAATCCCATATGACCAGGCATTTTTTGATTCTTAATAATATGTCCCATACGACGGAAATGACCATAACCACCGCCTCTACGATGTGACATAGAACCATGCGTAGCACGGCCACCCCTGAAATCATAACGCCGAACAACTCCCTGAAAACCCTTACCCTTGGACGTTGCAACAACATCAACCAATTGTCCAGGTTCAAAAAGATCCACATTCAACGATTGACCCAAGGTAAACTGATCAACATCATCTGTTATAAATTCTTTTAAACTACACAGTTTCCTATCAATATTCGCTTTTTCTAAATGACCCAAAACAGCCTTTTTTATATGCTTCTTCTCTTGATAAGCGATTTGAATAGCTTTGTACCCATCTGTTTCATCCGTCTTTATCTGACTTACACAGCAAGGCTCTGCTAGAATAACTGTAACAGGCAAAAGACGGTTGTTTTCATCAAACAACTGCGTCATACCTATTTTTTTCCCAATTAATAATAATCTATCTTGCATAACACTAAGCGGCAGGCAACATCTCTGTTTTTTGGTAAACCTGCATTAGACTCAAAATGTTTAAAACCTATATGTCAATTAAAAAATCAAAGATGAATCGAAATCTCAATACCTGCCGGTAAATTCAACTTCTTTAAATCATCCACCGTTTGCGGAGTAGGATCTTCAATGATGATCAATCGACTATGCGTACGCAATTCAAATTGATCCATTGATTTCTTATTAACGTGAGGAGATCGATTAATCGAAAAACGTTCAACTTTCGTTGGCATAGGAATCGGACCTCCCACACGAGAACCAGAACGTTTTGCCGTATCTACGATCTCAAAAGTAGACTGGTCCAATGTTCTATAATCGAAACCTCTTAACTTTATTTTAATTTTTTGTCCCGTCATTTTTCACTCTAAATTCTAACTATGAACGTGCTGGCGCCTTAGAAACAGTTTCAACGATCTTGGCCAACAAACTTGATGGAACTTGTTCAAAATGTGAAGGCTCCATAGAGTACGAGGCTCTACCCTTCGTCAAAGAACGAATATCAGTTGCATACCCAAACATCATCTCTAAAGGAACAAAGGCATTAACAATCGTCGCATTTCCTTTACTATCCATTCCCTGAATTTGACCTCTACGACGATTTAAATCACCCATAATATCCCCCTGATACTCAT
>CAUTRO010000238.1:0-2551 GCA_963540685.1 uncultured Streptococcus sp. | reverse complement strand
CTCTACGTGAATTGGAAGAAGAAATTGGTTACACAGCGGATTTAGAGTTGTTGTATGATTTTTATTCAGCTATTGGATTTTGCAACGAACGGATCAAACTCTATGTTGCGACCAACTTGAAAAAAGTGGAAAATCCTCGCCCTCAAGATGAAGATGAGACCTTGGAGCTGCTAGAAGTAACCTTGGAGGAGGCTAAAGACTTGATCCAAGCTGGTGAAATCTGTGATGCCAAGACCATTATGGCGATTCAGTACTGGGAATTGTCCAATAAATAGAGGAGGATCCAATGGGAAAACCTTTATTAACCGATGAAATGATTGAGCGGGCAAACCGGGGGGAAGCTATCTCTGGCCCCCCGCTCTATGATGAGGAAGAAACAAAAATTCTCCCGACAGGAAACAGGGGATTTGGTTATGAACGGCCAGTGATTTCAAGGGAAGTAGATAGTGGACGTGGAGCATCGTATCCTCAGGAAACTATTCCGATCAGAGTCCAACCTACAGTGACCAAGAGTCGTCGCATTGAGGAAGAAAAACAAAGCGTCCTCCAATCCAAACTCAATAAAATTTTGTTCTGGATCATCGTGCTCCTCATTGTCTTGATTATTGCTATTTGGCGTCTGTAAGATCGTCGCAAGGAGAAAAATGATATGAAAATTGGAATTATTGCAGCTATGCCACAGGAGTTAAAGATCCTCGTCGAAGCTCTTAAAAACGGGGAAAAGCATCTGCGTCTTGGAAAAGTCTACTATACGGGATCGATCGGTCACCATGAAGTGGTTTTAGTTGAAAGTGGCATCGGAAAAGTTATGTCTGCCATGAGTGTGGCCGTCTTGGCCAATGATTTCAAAGTGGAAGCCATTATCAATACGGGTTCTGCAGGTGCCTTGGCCCCAGGAATAGCTGTTGGCGACATTGTCCTTGCAGATAAATTGGTCTATCACGACGTGGATGTGACCGCTTTTGGCTACCAGTATGGTCAGATGGCCAGCCAACCACTCTACTTTGAATCCAGTCGCTATTTTGTATCAGAAATGAAAAAAGTACTGGAAGAAGAAGCTACTGCAACGCACGTGGGCCTTATTACGACTGGAGATAGCTTTATTGCGAGTGAGGAAAAAGTCGCAACGATTCGCGAACATTTCCCAGAAGTATTGGCAGTGGAGATGGAAGGAGCAGCCATCGCTCAGGCCGCTCATGCAGCTGGTCGTCCCTTCATGGTTATTCGGGCTATGAGTGACACGGCAGATCACGCAGCCAATATCTCTTTTGATGAATTTATCGTTCAGGCTGGCGAGCGCTCTGCTCAAACCTTGATTACTTTCTTAAAGAGATTGGTATAACACAAACAATAGAGACAAGACCTCTCTAATATAAGTAAAAAGTGGGATAGAATGAATATCATTTGTAATTCATTCTGTCCCATTTCCTTTTCAGAAGCTGATTTTTTCAGAAATAGGCTGATTTCATGCTATAATAAAGTCTAGAAATGTAAAGGAGAAGTTATGGTCTTATCAAAAAAACGAGCACGTCATGTGCTTGAAGAGATTATCGCTTTATTTCCAGACGCCAAGCCAAGTCTGGATTTTCGCAATCATTTTGAATTATTAGTGGCGGTGATGCTATCTGCTCAAACAACAGATGCGGCTGTTAATAAGGCAACACCAGCTTTGTTTGCGGCTTTTCCAACCCCTCAAGCCATGGCAGCCGCTAGTGAAGCTGACATTGCCAAGCACATCTCCAAATTGGGCCTCTATCGCAATAAGGCCAAGTTTCTCAAAAAATGTGCCCAACAATTGTTGGACAAGTTTGATGGCCAAGTCCCTCAGACACGGGAGGAATTAGAGAGCTTAGCTGGAGTGGGACGGAAGACAGCCAATGTTGTCATGAGTGTAGGTTTCGGAATTCCTGCTTTTGCTGTTGACACCCATGTGGAACGGATTTGCAAGCACCATGACATCGTAAAGAAATCTGCAACCCCATTAGAAGTGGAAAAACGGGTCATGGACGTCCTGCCTCCTGAACGTTGGTTACCAGCTCATCAGGCGATGATCTATTTTGGACGGGCTATCTGCCATCCTAAAAATCCAGAATGTGACCAGTACCCACAGCTCTATCATTTTGATTAAACAGGAGACCCTCCGCATAGGCCTGCGGGGGTCTTTTTTTCGTAAACGTATATTTATTAAAAGGATGAACTAGGGAGGTTTTGGTTGATGATGGTGTTGGCTCTATAGAATCAAGTTTCTGGCTTGGTTGAGAGGGTTTTCGGACCGATGTTTCTTGACATCTTATTATATTCATTCAGAAAAAACGAACTTTTTTAAATAGATTTGGTTTTTTTTAAGAAATAGTGTATAATGATAGAAAATCTAACATAAGGAGATAGTGATGAAAGCAAAAAAACTGTTAGCTCTTGCAGGAGTTTCTGTTGCAGGTGCCTTTCTCTTAGCAGCATGTAGCGGTGGTGGTAGCAACCAAGCAACTTACTCATTCGTTTATTCAGCAGATCCAAATACCTTGGATTACATCGCTGCAACTCGTACAACGAC
>CAUTRO010000237.1:0-2574 GCA_963540685.1 uncultured Streptococcus sp. | reverse complement strand
TAGCCGGCTAAACGAATACAAAATCTATGAGGAGGTATTCATCGTGAAACGTACTTATCAACCAAGTAAACTTCGTCGTGCGCGCAAACATGGTTTCCGTCACCGTATGGCAACTAAAAATGGTCGTCGCGTATTGGCAGCTCGTCGTCGTAAAGGACGCAAAGTTTTGGCTGCTTAATTCAGATAAAAACCTAAAAACCTAAAAACCAGTAGAAACTCGAGACTACTGGTTTTTGTTTTGTCCGAAAGTGAATTTAGAGGCGCTTTTTGCTATAATAGAAAGAAGAAAAACTCGGAAGAAAAGGAAGATCATGCAGATTTTTGATACCCACACCCATCTCAATGTGGAAGAATTCGCAGGAAAAGAACAAGAAGAACTCAACTTGGCCAAGGAAATGGGCCTTGTAGCCCATAACATCGTTGGTTTTGACAAACCGACCATTGAGCGGGCAATAGAATTGGCAGACCAGTACCCAGAACTCTATCTGACGCTGGGGTGGCATCCCACTGAGGCAGGCGATTATAGTCTTGAGGTAGAGGCCTATCTATTGGAACAGCTGAAACATCCCAAAGTCGTTGCCTTAGGAGAAATCGGCTTAGACTACCACTGGATGACAGCGCCAAAAGATGTTCAAGAAAAGGTCTTTCGCCGCCAGATTCAATTGTCCAAGGACTTGGATCTGCCTTTTGTAGTGCATACGCGTGATGCTCTAGAAGATACTTATGACATTATCAAGAGTGAAGGAGTGGGTCCGCGCGGTGGGATCATGCATTCCTTCTCAGGAACCTTGGAGGAAGCGAAGCGCTTCGTGGATCTGGGAATGATGATCTCTTTCTCTGGGGTAGTGACGTTTAAGAAGGCGACAGATGTCCAAGAAGCTGCAGCTGGCCTTCCGCTAGATAAAATTTTGGTTGAGACAGACGCTCCTTATCTGGCACCAGTTCCTAAGCGAGGCCGAGAAAATAAAACAGCCTATACCCGTTATGTGGTGGATTTTATCGCAGGGCTTCGTGGAATGACTAGTGAAGAAGTGGCTCAAGCCACCTATGACAATGCGAGAAAGGTATTTGGCCTTGACTGAGAAAAGAAAAATACCAGAAGTGATTGTTGTTGAGGGCAAGGACGATACGGCCAATCTGAAACGCTATTATGAAGTGGATACTTATGAGACACGTGGCTCCGCTATTAATCAGGATGACCTCGAACGAATTGCTACATTGCAAGAGTTGCGTGGAGTTATTGTCTTTACGGATCCGGATTACAATGGGGAGCGGATTCGTAAGATCATCATGCGAGAAATTCCGCAGGCCAAGCATGCCTTTTTAAATCGTGGCGAAGCAGTACCCAAATCCAAGACCAAGGGCCGTTCCTTGGGAGTGGAGCATGCCAGCTTTGAAGACTTAGAAAAAGCCCTATCTGGACTGGTTGGCTCTTATGAAGATGAGCATTTCTTTGATATTACCAAGTCAGACCTGATGCGACTGGGTTTGTTGATGGAGAGCGATAGTCGCAAAAGACGGGAATATCTAGGAGAAGCCTTGCGCATCGGCTACTGTAATGGCAAACAACTACTCAAACGTTTGGAGTTGTTTGGGGTTAGCTTGACTGAGGTAGAGGATGCTATGGCAGGTTATTCAGATGACAACGACTAGCTAGAGAGCGACCTCTAGTGTGTATGAAATAGAAAAGAGAAAAAATGAGAATTGCAGATTATAGTGTGACCAAGGCAGTGCTGGAGCGTCACGGCTTTACCTTTAAAAAATCCTTCGGTCAAAACTTCTTGACCGATACCAACATCCTTCAAAAGATTGTGGACACTGCTGAGATTGATAAACAAGTCAATGTCATCGAAATCGGTCCCGGAATCGGTGCTTTGACAGAGTTTTTGGCGGAAAATGCGGCAGAAGTCATGGCCTTTGAGATTGATGACCGCTTGGTTCCCATCTTAGCAGATACCTTGCGGGATTTTGACAATGTGACGGTTGTCAATCAAGACATCCTCAAGGTGGATCTCAACCAGTATATCGCTGGGTTTAAAAATCCAGACCTTCCGATTAAGGTAGTGGCCAACCTTCCTTACTACATCACGACTCCGATCCTCATGCACTTGATCGAATCCAAAATCCCTTTCCAAGAATTTGTGGTTATGATGCAAAAAGAGGTGGCAGACCGCATCTCAGCCGAACCGAATACCAAGGCTTATGGATCTTTGTCCATTGCGGTCCAATACTATATGACCGCTAAGGTAGCCTTTATCGTTCCGCGCACCGTCTTTGTGCCAGCGCCAAACGTCGACTCCGCCATTTTGAAAATGGTCCGCCGTGAAGAGCCGGCTGTGGCCGTCAAGGATGAAGATTTCTTCTTCTCCGTCAGTAAGGCTAGCTTTGTCCACCGCCGCAAAACTCTTTGGAACAACTTGACCAGTCGCTTTGGCAAGACCGAAGAGGTGAAGGAAAAACTGGAAGCAGGGATCCAAGCAGCTGGTTTGAAGCCGTCTGTACGAGGAGAAGCTCTTAGCTTAGAAGACTTTGCCCGCTTAGCAGATGGCCTTCTTGATGCAGGGATAAAATAAT
>CAUTRO010000236.1:0-2586 GCA_963540685.1 uncultured Streptococcus sp. | reverse complement strand
GACCAGATCTGGTTAAATCACGGTAGGAAAAAGGAAGATGGTGTTCTCCTCTAAGCATATCGGCCAACAAGTTCACACGATCTTCTCCCGCCAAGGATTCAAAGCGAGCATCAATTTCTGAGAAACCACTCTTGAAATATTCTCCTATTTGTGACAAAGAACGATAGGCTTGTTTGGGATTAGTATCCTTTCTACCAAAGCTAATCAGTTTCACAGCTGAAAAGTTATTTTCACCACTGTCTAAATTCTGATTCATCATCCGATTCAATTCTTTACGATAGGTATCATACCCATCTTCCTTTTTCTCATACAGAACACTTTGTCTAAACTTTTCTAAATTCAATCTTTTATTAAAGATGGTCAATTGGAAGTTGGTTTGGTCATCTAGGGAATTAATCAAATCAGAATACTTCTCAATGATTGCCCCCTTGTCTTCTAAACCAACGGTCTGGTAATTGACATCACCAAGTAAATAGCTTTGTGAGAAATAATCTTCTTTCACCTGCATCAGACCATTTTGATACAGGGCTTGATAGGAAAGAGTATTAGCCGTAGAGGGTAACACTTCCTCTTTTTTCCCTTTAACTTCTTCCTTTTTATTAGTCATTGAAGTTTTTTGTTTCTTTAATGTATTTGATTTTCTTTTCATGTTCAGGTCCTTTCTTTCCTGTAATTGTGCGTAGGGGAACCGTTAGTTCAAAATGAAGACGGTATTTCAAGTAATGTTCAAAATATAAATCATTGGGTTTATAGACTCCAAAAAGCATGAGGGGGATGGTAAAAGCAAACACAAAACCGTAAACAAACCAATCTCCAAATTGCCAGAAAAAGAGATTCAAACCCAAAACAATAATTGTGACAATAAAGGCTGGTAAAACAAATATGATTTGTCTTGTGGTGAAACCTAACCAAGCCCTGTGTTGGTATTTTGAGATGTCTTTAAAGACACGTGTATTCATGACTTTCCTTTCTAAAAAGGCTGAGAAGCAATCACTTCCTAGCCTTTATCTAATTACATACCTAAGATTGAGCGAGCCGTACGTTGAGAACCAACGAGGGCAATAATCAGTAAGATAGCTTGTATCAAACTACCAAACATAATCGCAAGTGATTGCAAGACTCCTGCACCATTTGAAACAGCTATTTTCCCAGCAGACTCAAACAAAGGAACAAGAGAAACAATCAGAAAAATAAGAACCCCTTGTACCGCATAGACCATAATATTTTTTAAATAGCCAATACCAATAGACTTCCATTCATCACTTAAAAATGTTGGAATCGTAAGAGGGGCAAATGGGATCATAAGGTAGAGTTGAATAAATCGAATAGATACCAAAAGATTAACCATGGCTGCACTTACTATCCGAACAAGCCAAATGAGGAGGGCGAAAAAGCCCACAATCATCCGGCCAATAAATCCTGACCCTTTTAAGCCAGAGATGGTATCATACTTTGCCCCACCGTGAGCCACAATCGAGGCCACTTGTTCAATGGCGTGACTCGCAATTCCGATGATGGCTTCTACAATCACGGTAGTGTTGGTAATTACAACTGCGACCATAATATAACTAATCAACATCGGCGCTAATGCTTCAAAGGTCATCGCTCCTCCTGAGTTAGCAATTTTCTTTGCCATCTTCGAAAATTCTAAGATGAGAACAACTGATAAAATCGCAACACCAAGAGGTTGCATGACACTTTTAGTAATACTAGACATATAAGTCCAAACAGTTGGATTGTAGCTAGATAGAGATTTAATCAGATCTACCGTAGATTGTAAATCCACATTAAATCCTTCAAATAAATTTTCAGCTGATATTTTTTCAGATGCAAGGTAAACAAAGGGTGAGACTAAACTAAGATTCATGTCATTGTTTATCCTCCTAAATTGAAATCTGGGTTACAAAGGCTCCAGCAGCCCCTACCATAACTCCACCGACAATTTCAAGAATGGCATTCCGAACACCTGGTCCACCATCTTTAATGTTGGTTGCAAGGTTGACAATCCCCACAACAACGAGAAAGGCACCAACCGCAATCAATCCCTTCTGTAACAAAGACATAGCTTGTGCAAACATAGCACTTGCGTCTACTCCATAAACAAAACCTTTAAAATGCGTAATCATCTATTTCCTCTTTTCTATTTTTATTTTAAACTAGATTCAAAAGTCAAATCACGAATTCTAAGGCCTTCAAGATGATTCTCCTGACTTTGATTCAAAGGATTGATCTGATAGTTCCACCACCGTTCATCGGTTTCTTGATTGGCTAGGTACTTCCAGTTTGGATGCTTAGTGGAATTGTATTTTTTGCTTTTAAAGACAGGCATATTGGCAATTCGAACTAAGCATTCATGCCGTTTCATATTTCCGACTTCATCAGGTGTCATTAAATCACGAGCAATCTTTTGATGAGAAAGGGATCCTGAACCTGTTTGGCCAAAGGAACGACTAGTATTTCGAACATCAATGGTTTGTTTACCGAGTAACCCACTCATAAATTTAAAGGTATCTTCGTCATTACCACCTAAGTAGACTAAGCTATCACAGTTCCCAAGAATAGTTTTCCAAGCTTCTTTTTCTTTAT
>CAUTRO010000235.1:0-2595 GCA_963540685.1 uncultured Streptococcus sp. | reverse complement strand
AAGTTGGTGAGAATGCTAAAGTAGCCATCCGTAACATTCGTCGTGATGCGATGGATGAGGCGAAAAAGCAAGAAAAAGCTAAAGAAATCACTGAAGATGAATTGAAGGGTCTCGAAAAAGAAATCCAAAAAGTAACGGATGATGCTGTGAAACATGTTGATGAAATGACAGCACACAAGGAAAAAGAATTGCTTGAAGTCTAATCATTTCCAGCAGTTTACAAAGGAAATGAACTCAGTTGGCACTGCTGGCTGAGTTTTATTTCCATTAAGGGGCTATTGATTAGCATTAGCCAGAAAGAAGGAAGAAATGAATACCAATCTCGCACATGATATCGTGGGCCTTGTTACGGATGAGAATGACCGCTTTTACTTTGTCCAAAAGGATGGGCAGACCTATGCCTTGGACAAGGCTGAAGGAGAGCATGCTCTTGGAGAATCTGTCAAGGGCTTTGCCTACACGGATATGAAGCAACGTTTGCGTTTGACCACTCTAGAAGTCTCAGCTCGTCAGGACCAATTTGGCTGGGGGACAGTGACTGAAGTTCGCAAGGACCTGGGTGTGTTTGTCGATACGGGCCTACCAGACAAGGAGATTGTCGTCTCTCTGGATATTTTGCCAGAAATCAAGGATCTGTGGCCGAAAAAAGGCGATAAACTCTTTGTTCGCCTGGAAGTTGATAAAAAAGACCGGATCTGGGGTGTCTTGGCTTACCAAGAAGACTTCCAACGGATTGCTCGTCCAGCCTATAATAATATGCAAAACCAAAACTGGCCGGCCATCGTCTATCGCTTAAAGCTTTCAGGGACCTTTGTTTACTTACCTGAGAACAATATGCTGGGCTTTATCCATCCAAGTGAGCGGTATGCAGAACCCCGTTTGGGTCAAGTCCTAGATGCTCGGGTCATCGGTTTCCGAGAAGTGGATCGGACCTTGAACTTATCACTGAAGCCACGCTCGTTTGAAATGCTGGAAAACGATGCGCAGATGATTTTAGCCTACTTGGAAGGCAATGGAGGCTTTATGACCCTGAATGACAAGTCCTCTCCAGAAGAGATTAAGGCAACCTTTGGGATTTCCAAAGGACAGTTCAAAAAAGCTTTGGGAGGCTTGATGAAGGCGAAAAAAATCAAGCAAGACCAGTTTGGAACTGAATTAATCTAAGAGGAGTCCTATGAGGAAATCATTTTATACTTGGTTGATGACAGAGCGCAATCCCAAAAGCAATGCTCCCAAGGCCATTTTAGCTGATCTAGCTTTTCACGAGTCTGCCTTTCCAAAACATACAGATGATTTTGATGAGGTCAGTCGATTTCTGGAAGAGCACGCCAGTTTCTCCTTTAATCTAGGAGATTTTGACGCGATTTGGGAAGAATACCAAGCCCATTAGAAATGCACGAGTCGAGGATGGTTTTTTCTCGACCTCTTTGTTATAATAATAGAAAAAACAGGTAGAGAGGTTCTTTATTTGCAAGAACATTCAGTTGAAATTACATTAACGCATCCAGACGATCTCTTTCATTTGTTTGGATCCAACGAACGCCATCTCCGTTTGATGGAGCAAGAATTTGGGGTAACCATTCATGCTCGGACAGAAATCGTCCAAATCATTGGGGAAGAAGAAAACTGCGAGCAAGTTCGTCAAGTCATCCAGGCCCTCTTAGTTCTTGTCAACCGTGGTATGACTATCGGAACGCCGGATGTGGTGACGGCCATTCAAATGGTTCGCAATGATGAATTGGATAAGTTTATCGCTCTATATGAAGAAGAGATTATCAAGGATAGTTATGGCAAGCCCATCCGGGTTAAAACGCTGGGTCAAAAGATCTATGTCGATAGCGTCAAGCACCATGATGTCACCTTTGGAATCGGACCAGCGGGGACTGGGAAGACCTTTCTAGCGGTGACCTTGGCCGTGACCGCCCTCAAGCGTGGTCAAGTCAAGCGCATTATTTTGACTCGCCCAGCTGTAGAAGCAGGAGAAAGCCTTGGTTTCCTTCCGGGGGATCTCAAGGAAAAGGTAGATCCTTATCTTCGTCCGGTTTATGATGCTCTTTACCAGATTTTAGGAAAAGACCAGACGACTCGGATGATGGAGCGGGAGATTATCGAGATTGCCCCTTTGGCCTACATGCGGGGCCGGACCTTGGACGATGCCTTTGTCATTCTCGATGAAGCGCAAAATACCACCATCATGCAGATGAAGATGTTCTTGACCCGTCTTGGGTTTAATTCAAAAATGATCGTTAATGGGGATATTAGCCAGATCGACCTTCCTCGCAATGTCAAATCCGGCTTGATTGATGCCCAGGAAAAGTTGAAGAACATTTCTCAAATTGACTTTGTACATTTCTCTGCTAAGGATGTGGTTCGCCATCCGGTAGTCGCAGAGATTATCCGAGCTTATGAACATTCTACTGAAGTGGCGCATAGTCATTTTTCTAAAGAAGAAAATTCTAGTTTAGCTAGTCATGAAATCGTCAGCGAGCCAGTCAAGGAGTCGGAAGATGATGAAGGAATATCTCTTGACTAATCTGGACAAGTTGCACACGACTGATTTTGAGGAAGTTCGCCTGCAAAAGAATATACTTTTGA
>CAUTRO010000234.1:0-2603 GCA_963540685.1 uncultured Streptococcus sp. | reverse complement strand
AACGAAACAGTTTTACGAAAGGCCACGCGACTGTCTACGCATATTCTCCACGGCCACAACCAAATTAACCTCTTCTTTGGGCTTAGCCCAACGAGACCAGAACGGGATCGTCGCACTACGTGGCTTGTGCTTTGGTTTCGACATCTTAATTCGAGTTGGTAGTAGAGTAGCGTCGCCGACGACAACTGCCTCTCCCACATCTAGGGTAGGCAAAACCTCCATAAGCCCTTCCAAGCTTTCAGGCAATAGTTGTTTTACAACTGCCTGATCCGTCTTATTCGATAGGCGCAAACTTATGATATTGCTACATTGACTTAGAATGGTAGCACTAACATCCGACGGCCGTTGACTGACCACCATCAGACCTACACCATACTTACGACCTTCCTTCGCAATACGTTCGTAATTCTCCAAGGCTCGCTTCTCCAAAGGACCAGTAGATGTTGAGCTGTTCGGTAGGTACAGATGAGCCTCATCGCAAACGATCACAACTGGATGCCGAGCATCACCGTCTTCTCCCGGGTTACTCCAGAACTGAATCTGATATATCAGTCGCCCCACCAGGCCTACTACCACCGGCAGAATGTCAGAGGGAACTTCAGAAAAATCTATTACCTTGATACCAGAATTTAATGAATCCCCCTTACCCGTACCAAGAAGCTTCTTTGCCAGAACATGCAATGCCTCGTAATTCTGGTATTCTTCCGGCGCCTTATACATAAAGGCGTATCGCCGATCGTTCATTTTCGTCTTCAGGCGAATAAGAAATCGAGACAACTTCCCGTTCAACGGCCCCTTCTCGGTCTTTGGCTGCCCTTTCTTCGAACCGCTGACGTACTCATCACCCGTCTGGATAACCTCCTCGTTCTTCTTCTCCAATGATTCAACCAAGTCTTCCAACTCATATGGAACGGGCGTATCAACCGTAAACCCATCGAGAAGCTCAGGCTTTTCAAGACGATTTATTGCCGCGTTTTTCATCTCCATAACCGAATCCATCAGCGCAATCGCCTGATTAGGCGCGTTATCACCAGAACGATCAACAAACACAGACTGCATCTCGTCGTAAGTTAACAACCAAAAAGGAAGAAAAATCGCCTTGTCATTCTTTGTCTTTATGTCGTCAATGCCTGCAATTCTAAAATGCAAAGCAAACTTCATACTCGAATACTCACCATGCAAATCAAGAACAACAATATTCGCATGAGGCAATTCAGCAGACTGTTCCAAAATAGACGCCACAGTAAATGACTTTCCAGACCCAGTACTCCCCAGCAATGCAGCATGTCTTTGAAACAGCTTATCTCCATCTATGTATGCATCGGCCTTTCCGTCCAGCGTATAGGTTCCAACTTTCAGAGGAGCCGCCGCATCAGACTTGGAGGACGCACTCAATATACCCATAAAACCCTCAAGAGTCTTCTCTTCAAGAGGATAAACTGGACGGTTTATCTCAGGAAGACTAAAAACAGCCCTCGTAAAGGCGTTTTTACGCTTTCCATCGCGAGCCCGATAGGTTCCAACCAAGCTTATGGAAATACCGTTCTCTTCTTGAGGAATGTCTAACGAATCATGTGACTCTCCGCTCTCCGCTTGAGTCCTAAGCTCAACAGGGTGACGCCAAACCCGATCGATGATCCCAATCAGCCACTCATCTCCCTGAGATTGGATAGCAACCAAACGTCCTACACGCGCTTTCTGAAGACGTTGCCCATCTGTCACCCTAACGGTAATTCGCGAAGTCTCAACACTTCGAACCTCTCCAAGGGAAGAGTCCTTCGATCTATCTTCAAACGCTTTGAAAATACACATCTTCACCCTACTCCAAAAACTTCTTCATGAAGTCACCAAGCCTCCAAAGAGGCTCATTAGATCTCCAAGCCTGTCCATTCCAATGAAAAACAGACCCATCATCCGAAGCGAATACTCCAATTATCGCACTATTCTTTTTCATCAAATTTTCTATGTTTGGCGTGGCGCCACGAGATAAAATTACCACAGACATCCCATCTTCCACGCGTCGCTGAATTTCACCTTGCAAATGATCGTCATTAAACCCAAAACCAATACACACCAGCGCAGACGATTTTGAAATGACATCATTCATCTCGGCACGTATGTCATCAAATAACTTATTAACCATCGAATCCCGATATTTAGAAGGCCCAGGAACAACAATAGATCGTTTTTCGGTTAAAAAATCATTTAAAACCTCAACCGGCCCCTCGTCCGTTTCCAGCCAACTGATCGAACCATGCGGCTTGTACAAGCGAACACTTTTACAAGGGCGATTCTCGAACACGCCCTTACCCCTCTGTGTAACAAGTTCTCGGGTATACGTCTTTTCAAAAATACCGTTCGAGGAGACTCTTGGTTTACGCCGCCTAAATCCTGAGAATCCTGTGTCCAAGGGAAGCCCCGCTAGATCACAAAACAACTCCAACAATGTATCGTAGTTAGTTGTAACAATATGTATTCCGTTAGAATTTTGCGGAGAACCATCAAACAACAGTTTCAGCAAACGCGATGGCGCATAATCAACATCTGGCCCACCTCTCAGAATTCTTTCCTCCGCCGACGCAGTACGTTCAAGTATAAGTTTT
>CAUTRO010000233.1:0-2605 GCA_963540685.1 uncultured Streptococcus sp. | reverse complement strand
TAACAACGCGTTTGATATTGCCTGGCTCATTCATATTAAAGACAACCAAGTCAATGTCGTTGTCCATGGAGAGAGTGGAGGCTGTTGAGTCCATGATGCGAAGACCTTTGTTGATGACATCACGGTGGGTCAATTCCTCAAATTTCACAGCTGAAGCATCTTTTTTCGGATCGGCATTGTACACACCATCAACCCCATTTTTGGCCATGAGAATGGCATCTGCTTCAATCTCAGCTGCACGAAGAGCTGCGGTCGTATCTGTTGAGAAGTAAGGAGAACCGATCCCTGCACCAAAGATCACGATCCGATCTTTTTCAAGGTGACGAAGGGCACGACCACGGATATAAGGTTCTGCGACTTGTTGCATAGCAATCGCTGTTTGAACACGGGTATCCACTCCAACTTGTTGAAGCGAATCAGCCATCACAAGGGCGTTCATGACAGTACCGAGCATCCCTGTGTAGTCTGCTTGGACACGATCCATCCCTGCTTCAGCAGCAGGCTCACCACGCCAAAGGTTTCCCCCTCCGATAACCAAGGCAATTTCAATTCCAAGTTCGTGAACTTCCTTGATTTCTTGGGCCATTTTTTGGACAGTTTTGATATCGATTCCGACACCACGTTCGCCGGCAAGGGCTTCACCAGATAGCTTGATTAAGATACGTTTATACTTAGGTTCTACCATTTTCTCTCTCCTTTTTTGATCTGTATTATTTTACCATAAATTACGTTTTTTATATAGTCATATCCATCAAAATTTTTTATTTTTCCAAAGCCGTCTGACAAGGAAAAATCCCAGTCCGAAGACTGAGATTTTCAATTATTCTTTTTTCTTATCGCGACGGGCAATCCAAGGCAAGATAACCCCTAATGCAACCAAGACAAGTGGAGTCAAGATATTGGTCAATAGAGAGAATTGCCAAGCGACTGGGTCCACCTTAAAGTCCACTTTTGGCACCATCCCTAAAATACAAGCAAAAGCCGTAAAGAGGAAGCACCAAGCTCCAATCATAAAGCCTAGTTTTGGACTCTTGGTCATCTTGTACTCTGCATTCTTGTACTTCTTCCAAGCACGATTCAGCATGATATAGGCAAAGAAGACCCAGAGGTACCGCATTGGCATCACAACTGAATTCAGGTTGGTCATCCATTTTACCAAGCCATCGATTTCTTGAATTCCAAAGAGGGGAATGACGATAAGAAGGCTGACCAAAATGCCTGTCAAGAGGTAGCCATTGGTCAAAACGCCTTTCTTGCTGCGTTTGCGAAGCCAAGAAGGGATATATTCTTCATCTGCATTATGAAGCAAGATTTGAAGAGGGGCATCGATTGAAAAAGCTAAGGCTGCGATTTGTCCAATCATGTCCGTCAAGGCATAAATAATCACCAAGACATTTCCAACTCCCCAGTGTTTTCCAAGAATTTGGAAAGCTTGGAAGGCACCATTTCGCATCAAATCTTCTGGAATATGTCCACTGTCAAACAGCATCCCCATCGCCAAGGAACCAAGGATAGCAGAAAGTCCAACCATGATCGCCATGACAATCATACCTTTAGGAAATTCACGCGCAGGGTTACGGGTTTGGTTCACATAAGGCGAGATCTTCTCAGCCCCACCAACTGCAAAGACTAAGAGAGAAATGGTGGTGAAATAAGAGAAGTCAAAGTTGGGAATATAGGTGCTAACCTGATCCATATGTTGGGTCGCAAACTTCATACTCGGATTGATGAAAGGAACTCCAACTGCTAACAGCACAAAAAGGAAGGACATGATTAGCATGGCACTACCTGCTAAGCTACCGATCACTTTCAAGGTCGTCAACCCCTTGGTAGAGAGATAGAGAAAGATTCCAAAAATGATCAAACAAAGGATGACCACCCATTGGATGCTTAAGCCACTCACAAATTTGTCATTTCCTTGAAGAACCCAACCTAGAGAAATCAAAATTCGTTGAGGTTTTTGGGCTAAGTAGGGAATATGGACAACCCAGTAGGTCCAGGCTGCAAAATAGGCAAGACGTTTGGTAGATGTCTTTTCAACCCACTCACTAACACCACCCCCACTTTCTTTAAAGGTTGAGCCCAATTGGCCAACGATCAAAGCATAGGGAATGAAATAAATTGCCAAAATTAGGATCCAGGAAACAATAACAGAAATGCCTTGGGTTGAATAGTTATTCACGACATTTCCTAATCCCCACACCATATTAAAAGCAATGAGCGAGACCATGAGCCAATTCAATTGGTTGTGATCTTTCTTCATAATAGATCTCCTTATTTTTTGATAGATCTAGTATATCATTTTACTTTAAATTTGTAAGCGTTTTCTACAAAGTTTGTGAAATTTTTTTAAAAGAAAAAAGCTACCCAAAGGCAGCTTTTCATTTTCATTAAAGTGAGTTAACATCCACTTTGATACCAGGACCTTGAGTTGTCGTCAAAGTCAAGCTAGTTACGTAAGTACCTTTAGCTGTAGCTGGTTTTGCTTTTTGGATGGTGTCGTTGAAAGCTTTAAAGTTTTCAACCAATTTAGTATCATCGAATGAAACTTTACCGATGATTGCTTGAACGATACCTGCTTTATCAGCACGGTAAGTGATTTTAC
>CAUTRO010000232.1:0-2616 GCA_963540685.1 uncultured Streptococcus sp. | reverse complement strand
GCAAAGCCACTTTTAAGCCCTTTTCATCTGCTATCTGACGAGCCTTTTTAAAGAGTTCTTGGTGTCCCAGATGCAGTCCATCAAAATAACCTAGGACTAAAACAGTATCGCTGTCTAAATGGATCTGATTAGCAGTAGTTATCAAACGAATATTCATGAATTTATTGTAACACACTTTCTGTCAGAAAAACCTTACGAGGTTTGTAAAGTTCTTCTCTTTTTTCTAAAATGGCCACTAATTTTCCTTGGTAAAAAGCAGCCAACTCTTTCGCCTCACTCTCAACCGGAATAAAGCGTCCCACTTGGACTTCGCCGACCTCTTGGGCTGTCAGCTCTACTTTTTCCAGATCCCCGGTACCAATTTCAAGTGGATGAAGGAAGCTCAAATCTCCTTGCCTTACCTTTTCAGCAAGCTCTTCCAGGGTCAAGGCATCATCCAGTGACAAACCGGCAGCACTGGTACGTGTCAAATGGGACATGTGGGCTGCATAGCCCAGTTTCTGCCCTAAATCCACGGACAAGGTCCGGATATAGGTCCCCTTGCTGCATTTAACCCGGAAGCGAAAGCGAGCTAGTCCTCCTTCATAACGAATTTCGCTTGTGCGCGTGAATTCATAAATGGTTACTTGTCGAACCGGACGTTCTACCTCTTCACTTGCACGCGCATACTCATAGAGCTTACGCCCATTGATCTTGACTGCTGAATACATGGGTGGGACCTGTTCGATTTCTCCCACCATTTGGGCAATCTTGCGGTCTACCTCTTCTGCATCTAAAGGGGATTCCACTGGAGTCCGCTCTACGACTTCTCCACTAGCATCCTCCGTCGTGGTAGAAAATCCCAGAGTGATTTCTCCCTCATAGATTTTGCCTTCATCCTGCATAAATTCAACCATTCGAGTTGCCTTTCCTACAGCAATCGGAAGCACCCCCACCACATCCGGATCCAGAGTCCCACCATGGCCAATCTTCTTAGTTCCTAGAATTTTCCGAAGTTTAAAGACCACATCATGTGACGTCATCCCTGCTTCTTTTTTTACATTAATAATTCCGTCCATCTAAATTACTCTTTCTAACTCATGTGTGACCCTGACGGCCACCGACCCTTTATTATACCATGAAAAGGATCTCCTTGTCCCTGATTCCCCATTCCTATAAGCTCTTAAAAATCCCGTAGCAGATTTCAGACTTTTTAAAATGGGTTTGTTACAATAGAAAACGAAAGAAGGTGTAACATATGTTAACGTATGATGTTATTGTTGTTGGATTTGGTAAAGCTGGTAAAACACTAGCAGCGAAATTATCAAGCCAAGGGAAAAAAGTCGCTCTAATTGAAAAGAGCAAATCTATGTATGGTGGTACTTGTATCAATATCGCTTGTATCCCAACCAAGACCCTGATTGTCGCAGCAGAAAAAGGCTTGGATTTTGAACAGGCTATGAGCGAAAAGAATGCGGTCACTACTCGTCTCAACGGCAAGAACTATGCAACGATTGCTGGAACTGGTGTAGACATTATCGATGCGACAGCTCGTTTCGTTTCCAACAAGGTCATCGAAATTCAAGCTGGTGAGGAAAAGGAAGAATTGACTGCCGAAACCATTATTATTAATACTGGTGCAGTGCCAACTGTCCTTCCAATCCCGGGACTAGCTGAAAGTAAATTTGCTGTGGATTCAACCGGTATTCAACGGTTTGAAAATCTGCCAAAACGCCTGGGTGTTCTTGGCGGTGGACCAATCGGATTGGAATTTGCCCATCTCTACAATACCTTGGGTAGCCAAGTAACAGTACTCGACGCTTCTGAGACATTCTTGCCACGGATTGAGCCAAGCATTGCAGCACTTGCAAAAGGCTATCTTGAAGAAGATGGCATTCAGTTCTTGCAAGGCGTTCATACCCAAGAAATCAAGGATGGTGAAGCTAGCTTAACCCTTGTCACCGATAAAGGAGACTTCGAGTTCGATATCCTCCTCTACGCAACAGGACGTAAGCCAAACATTGCTGGACTTGGTCTCAAAAATACAGATATTCAAGTCACTGATCGTGGAGCGATTCAAGTCAACCGCCATTTGGAAACCAACGTTCCTGGCGTCTTTGCAGTTGGGGATGTCAATGGTGGTCCTCAATTCACCTATATGTCACTCGATGACTTCCGCATTGTCTTCAACTATCTCACAGGCGATGGTAGCTACAATCTTGAAACGCGTAGAAATTATGCGACAACCCTCTTCATTGCTCCTCCATTGGCCCAAGTCGGCTTGACTGAGCAAGAAGCACGCGACAAAGGCCTTACAGTGGCTGTCAAAGAATTGCCAGTTGCTGCCATGCCACGTGGCCATGTCAATGCAGACCTTCGAGGTGCCTTCAAAGCAGTCGTCAATCCAGAAACAAAGGAAATTCTTGGAGCCACTCTCTTCGGAGAAGCTGCAGGCGAACTCATCAACCTGATCACCATGGCTATGGACAACAAGATCCCTTATACTTATATTGCGAAGCAAATCTTTACCCACCCAACCATGGCAGAAAACCTAAACGATCTCTTTGCGATTTAAATAGAATAAAAGAGGCTGGGACAGACAGCCATGACGACATAGCCGTCACCCACAGAAACACG
>CAUTRO010000231.1:0-2617 GCA_963540685.1 uncultured Streptococcus sp. | reverse complement strand
ATCAATCTGACAGGGACGAATGTGTTTATCCGCGGTACCACCCAATTTCGGGCAAGGCCCGCAACTTTAATCTTCTTGTTTCTCTTTTATGACGTCCTTAGCTCGCTTTGGCCTACTTGAGTACGGCCTGCAACTCGCTGTCTAGTCCTAAAAGGAAACAAAAAGATTTCTATTTCATTTTCATCCATTAGCAACTAGTTTTGACACATTTGTGGACTTCTCAGCATCGCCACTTTCTGTAAAATGTGGGATTCAAAACACCTCTAACAGGTTCATTTTATCAAGTTATCCTGGAAATAGCAAGAAATCACAAAAGCAATTATTTAAATTTAACGCCTAGTTCTTTCAGTTTCTTGATAGTAGCTGGGCCAATTCCTTTAAGGGCCAACAACTCTTTTTCTGTCCAGTTTGCGAAGTCCGCAACAGAGCGAATACCTTCATCATAGAATGTTTGCGCACGATCAAGGGCTACACCTTCCAAGCTTGCAGCGAATTCTTCCACTGAAGAAGCTACTTGTTTCACTTCTTTCGCCACAGATTTTGCTGCTTTCTCAACCTTTTTAGGTGCCTCTTTTACAGCTGCTCCTACAGTTGCGACAGCTTTTTTCAAAAGATGTCTATTTTGATGTTTGTATTGTTTCGCACGGTTTACGTTCTTCTTTGCCATTTTTCCTCCTAAATTCAGTGATCAATTCCTAAGGCAACAAGGTTTCATCACCATATTTCCATTCAATAATCCGTTGATGTCATTTCAACTTTTTTATTGTATCACAATCCCTTAAAAAATCAAGTCATTGCTCAATTTTCAGGCAAAACTGGTTAGTAAAACGCCTTCAATTAGGCCATATTAGTATGTTCTTTCACCAAAGATGCCATCTGGTAAATCATGGAATCCTTTTCCAGCATGGAAATTTTCAAACTTTCCTTGCAAGAACTGATAGGCATCCAAGCGGCTTTCATAGCGAATCATGGCGATTTTAGCTCGCTCATCCTGGTCTTCATCAAAGACCTTCTTGCTCTCTTCTAAAGCCATTTCATTGATCATGACCTGGGTCTTGATCCACTCTTCAAAATCCTTCATAAATTCTGTTTCGTAACTCATCTTTACTCCATTCCTCTATAAAACTCACTATCAATCTCTCGATAGGGTTGGATATCCTGGACATATTCCAAGACACCTTGAAAGTCTCCGGCTTCATCGCGCACTGCCGCATAGGTGACATGCACAAATTTCCCACGCGATTCTGATTTGAACCACATTTCGTACTTGTCTTTTTTTCCTTCACTAAGTCCTTGCATAATCGCTTTGACCTTCTCCAAGTATTTTGGCGGGTGACACAGTTCGACATTGCGTCCTACCTGCGACGGCGTCCGTTTGAAAATCATCTCCTCAAAAGGTGCCACATCGTTGTAATATTGGAAAATATCATCCTTATTAACAAAGGTAATCTCCATCGGTAGATGGTTCAAGATCAAGTTAGCTTGCTCCACCGATAAAAATCCATGACCAAAAGCTTGTGGTTGCTGGCGATCGAAGCTTCCTTCTTTTTTCTTAGGCCTGAAGGTAATGGTCAGTTGTCCCTCAGGGGTCTCAATGATCTGGCTTTGCTCGCTTCCATTTGAAGAAGGAAGGACTTCGCCTGAACCTTCTGTCTCTTCTTCTGCTGCTTCCTTAAAGTCCACACGTTTCGGCACCCATTTCTCGCTCGGAATGATGATGGCATAACCATAAGCATCACTTTCCTCCGCGATAGAGAGCCAATCGTCTTGGCTAAAGGCCTCTAATAAAATCATCAAGAGGATGGACTCTTCCTTGAAAATCATGGCCTCAAACTCTTGCGCAAAGGCTTCAAAGCGCTCTTTGACTTCCGAAATAGCAGAAGTAGGCAGGGCTTTGGCCACATCCAGGGCTTTCGCAAAGAGGTCTCGAATCTGGTCATCTACCCCCCACATGACTTTGGGAGGGGAATCATGTCCATAGCGCTCCATGATAGGAAACATCAACTCTTCCTTGCGGCGGTAATGTCGATCAAATTGCCCTACCAAACCCAGCTGACGCAACAAGCCTTTCTGAATCTCCTGGATCATCTCAGGATCCTCTGTCGTCTCATAATTATCCAGCAAACGACGGACCCGCATCATAGCCGCCCGAAGGGCCAGGTTCTCCTGTTTAAAGATCTGAACCGGATGGCCTGGATGGTCAGTATCTGCTACTTCAACCCCTTGTACAGCGTTCTTAAAGAGATTGGCATGGACATCACAAAGCTCCATGACATCCTCAAAGGTAATGCCTGCATCAGAGTTCATCAGCTCATGCTCCATGAGGGAAATCTCAATCGCAGACACCCCGCTAAAGGTCGCATCAAAGCGCTCTTGGACCGACTCAGGAGAGGCCCCATGATGAAGGTCTAATAAGATGTCTCTCAAGACATGAATTCGTTCATCGCTCATTAGTCTAGCCCCACTACTTCATAACCATTGGCTTCTAAGGTTCGCACAATCTTTTCCATGGGCGTACCCTCTAATTTTGATCCTTGTTTCAAAGAAACCTTGCGCCCAACTGTATTGCGCATAATCGGATTGGCTAAGGGTTTAAAGCCTAATTCCACCAACAAGT
>CAUTRO010000230.1:0-2648 GCA_963540685.1 uncultured Streptococcus sp. | reverse complement strand
GATAATGGGAAGAATATGGCCCGTTTCGTCACGGACTTACTTCAATACCTACGGGATCTTTTGATTGTTCAGACAGGTGGAGAAAATACTCATGCTAGTGACTTGTTTGCGGCTAATCTTGCAGCCGATCAAGCTCGTCTCTTTGCCCTGATTGACCAAGCGACGACTAGTCTAGCCGATATCAAAAATAGCCTGCAACCGCGTATCTACACTGAAATGATGACCATTAAATTGGCCGAAAGCCCGGCTCAAGCTTCTAACGCAGCAGTAGTTGAACTTCCTTCTAATGTGCTAGCTCAGCTGGAAGACTTGAAGAAAGAAGTCGCTCAACTCAAGCAACAATTGGTCCAGGCCGGTGCTAGCCTTCCTGCCTCAAAACCTCCAGTAGCTCGTCCAACCAAATCTAGTAAAGGCTACCGAGCAGATCGCAACAAGGTCAACGCGATTTTACAAGAGGCAGTCGAAAACCCAGAGTTGGCACGGACCAACTTGATCCGCCTCCAGAATGCATGGGGGGAAATTATCGAGAGCTTGGCAGGTGCAGATAAGGCCCTCTTAATCGGATCTCAGCCGGTTGCTGCCAATGAAAATCACGCTATTTTAGCTTTTGAATCTGCCTTTAATGCCGAACAGACCATGAAGCGGGACAATCTCAATACCATGTTTGGGAATATCCTCAGCAATGCTGCAGGCTTCTCTCCAGAGATTTTAGCGGTTTCTCTAAAGGAGTGGACTCAAATCCGGGCAGAGTTTTCAGCTAAGACGCGTGGGCAAAAAGCGGAAGTGGTGGAAGAAGAGGAAAGCATCATCCCTGAGGAATTTACCTTCTTATCCGATAAAATTACCCTCCAAGACGATTAATACATGAATTTTTGACGGATTCATGGTAAAATGAAGGTATGAATACAAAACAATTTGCAGTGCTAGCAGTCTTTACTGCTATGGAGACTTATTTTTTCAATGAAGCGACCATGGCTGGTCAGATGCTCTTTGCATTCTTTTGGGCCCTCTTGATCTTGCGCAATCTCCAAACGGCCTATATGGTGGAGAAAATTGCCAATGCCATTGAAAAAGAAATTAAGAAGAGAAAATAAAACCTTTGAAAAGAAATCTTTTTTCAAAGGTTTTTTCTATGGCTGTAGATGAAGTGACTCTGAAGGACTGCTCAGTTTTCCTAGATTTTTCTAGGAAATTTTTTTATTTCATAAACATTTCACATTTCTCCTCTATAATGAAAGCAACAAATGATGAAAGCGTCCACATGGCAACACTGTGGACCTTGAAATGGAGGGTAAGATCATGCTCTTACAACAGGCAATCGCCTATATTTCTCGAAAAAGAACGAGGAATCTCGTCCTCTTTCTGATTCTCCTCTTAATCCTCTCTTGCTTGTATTTCTGTTTTTCACTGATGCAAGTGGGAGGAAGACTGGAGGACCATATCAAGCAGTCGGCTGGGACCAGTTTTGCCCTGACCAGTAAGCAGGGGAATACTCCCTTTGCTCTGAAGGAAGCTGAAAAGGTGCGGCAACTGAATGGGGTAGGATCCATGGTTCCTCAATATGAAAGTCCCGTTCGCATTCTTGATAAAGAAGCGGTGACGGGACAGCAGTCAGTAGAAAGGGATGATCTGGGACAGGAAGCCAAGCAAGCACTAGGCGCTGTCTTCACCCAGAAGACAGACCAGCACCTGGATTTCCGAAGTGGTAGTTTCCAACTGGTGCAAGGCAAACACTTATCCGATAAGGCGAGCGGGCAGATCTTGATCCACCAAGAGTTGGCTAAGAAGAACAAGCTTAAGGTCGGAGATCAGTTGACCTTATCCAGCTTTCAGATGGGAGAGACTCCTACCAAAGAGCAAACCTTTGAAATTGTTGGGATCTTTTCGGGTAAGAAACAGGAAAAATTCACAGGAATGACCTCTGATTTGAGTGAAAACCAAGTCTACCTCCCTTATGAGGATGCGACCAAGCTTCTAGGTCTCAGTCAGAAAGAAGTGACCCAGGTCACCTTTGGCGTCAAAGATCCTGAGAAAATCGATGCTCTCTTGAAGCAAGTCAAAAGCTTGGATCTGGATTGGCAGTCTCTGCGCGTGGTCGAAGATCGCAAGGCCTTTGACCAGATGAAGGAGTCCTCTCAGACCCTAGAAGGCCTGGTACGGATCATGATGATCGTCCTCCTGGTGACGGGAGCAGGTGCGCTATCGCTCTTACTGAGTCTCTGGACACGGGAGCGGATCCATGAAATCGGGGTGCTCTTATCCATTGGAAAGAGCAAGGGACGAATCTTTGGACAGTTCCTCTTGGAAGTGGTGCTGGTATCCCTACTAGCAGTGATCCCGGCCTTTCTCATCGGGCGGATGGTTAGCCATCGTTTCTTAGAACAATTTGTCGGAGAGACGGGGCAACAGCAGACCCTAGACCTACTTCATCAGATCCCTCAAGGCCTGTCCTTAGGAATCGCCTATGCTAGCCTCTTGGGCTTGATCCTTCTGTCGCTCGGTGCAACCACCAGCTTGATCTGGCGCAAGAGTCCAAAAGAAATATTAACAAAAATGAGTTAAGGAGAAATGACACATATGTTAGAACTCAAACATGTATCCTATAGCTACCAAAGCTACCAAGAAGAGATCTTCTCAGACGTCAACTA
>CAUTRO010000229.1:0-2654 GCA_963540685.1 uncultured Streptococcus sp. | reverse complement strand
TCAGGCACTCGGAATTATTGAGACCTTAGGCTCAATAATTAGTCATGGAACTTCGTAGAAGTTCGCTGACGTCCGTACTCACTTAAGGAAAGTTTTTAAGATAACTTTGTCCCCAATCTGAAAAGTGCTAAGATTTTCATCTTAGCACTTTTACTTTTACGCTTATCGATTTTGTGCATACTCGATCATGTCGTATGGAAGAGTGTTGGCACTTTCTCTTAGGGAGTAGCTTTCTAATTCATTGACATTTTGACGCATGCGACGCGCTTGCTTGGCGGTAATCAGGTGTTGCGCTTCGTATTCAAAAATAATCTTGCGCTCCAAATAATAACCTCGCAACATTTCATCGATATTGTTAGGTTTCACCTGGTTAATAACCCGCTCCACAAAGGCCCCACTAGTAATAATGGCCGTCTCTCTCAGACGAGATTCTTGCAGGTAAGAGATCAGACTGCTTCGATAAACACCCTTGAGGTCTTCCAAACTTTCAATGATGATTTCAGTATTGGCCAAATAAAGGGCCGCAATCTGGTCATAATCAATGGCTTCTAACTTCCGATCCTCTCTTGTCCACCAATTTCGCAAGCCAGAACCTAATGTTAAGATCTCATGGATCAGCAAACGCAAGAGGCGGAAGGAAACCAAGAGGTAATAGGTTAGGCGAGAAGAGAGATTACGATTGACACGTTGTTCCATATTGTGAAGATAGCGTTGATAGACGCGGTAGCCACGCTCTCGAATCTTTCCTTCTTCATAAGCCTGTTCCAAACCGTCACTTTCAATACTCAAAATCAAGAGCTTCAACTGCTCCCAGTCCTTTTGTATCAGCTTGTTTTCTTGACTTAGAATCAAATTTTCGATCCGACCATGGTAGTTATCAATCGCTGCATACAAGAGCCCCTTATGCTTACTATTCTTTAGGTCTGCTTCTAATTCCATGACAACATCATTCAAAATCGCGATCTGCATCAGGTAATCATTGGTTTCTTCCTTATCTTCTGACAATTTTGGGAGCACCAGTAATCCTGTAATAAAACTAAGAAGGGTAACTCCTGCTACTAAAAAGAGCAAGATGGGATATTCTTTTTCGATCTTGGTTGGGATCAAAAGAATCGTCGCAATCGAAACCGTTCCTTTCACACCGGAAAAGGTCAGCAATAAGGCATCTTTTAGATAATTTCGAACCGACTTTTTGAGACGAAGGGTTCGAAACCAGTAAAAGAGATAAACCATGACAAAGCGAATCAAAAATAACAAAGCTGTCAACACAAAGACCGAAAGAAGCAAGAGAAGATTATTATAAATCAAGCTACTTAGAATGGGCTTAGAAATCATTTCCAATTCCATTCCCAAGATCACAAAGACAGATCCATTTAAGATAAAGTTGACCGTATTCCAGACAGTATGACTGACGGTATCTACCCGAGCTTCCAAAAGGGTAATATGCTTAAAGCGACTAGCTTTGAGGATACCTGATACAACCACGGCAATAATCCCAGATACATGAAGTTCCTCAGCCAAGAAAAAAGTCAACAAAGGGAGACTCAGTTCTAATATCAATTCACTAGCAATATCACTGGCTCGAACACTCAAAAGCAACTTTTGTAACCATCGATTCACAACGGCTGTCAAGATCCCCACCGCAAATCCTCCTATAATGGAGATTCCTAAGGAGACACCTGCTTCTCCTAGGGAGAAACTTCCGGTTGCAAGGGCCGTCAAGGCCACTCGAAAGGCAATCAAACCAGAGGCGTCATTTAGCAAGCCTTCCCCTTTTAAGATATTCGAAACCCGCTTTGGAAAGGTAAAGCGCTCAGACAGAGAAGCAAAAGCTACTAAATCCGTCGGTCCTAGGGCCGCACCCACTGCCATACAGGCTGCTAAAGGAAGGCTCAGCCACAAGGAATGGGCAGCCCAACCCAGACTAATCGTTGAGATAAAAATCACTGGAAAAATCAAATAGAGAATGATGCGCCAGTGTTTTAAGACAGAAGTAATATCTGCTTCTTCTGCCTCCCGAAATAAAAGAGGACCAATGACCAAAGCCAGAAATAGCTCGGTATCCAGATGAAAATTTTTTTCTGGAATAAAGAGAGCCCAACCAATCCCCAATAAGATTTGGAGCAAAGGCAGTGGAAGACTCGGCACAAGCTTATTGGTGGCATTTGAGGCGATCAAAATCATCGAAAAGATCACTGCATAAAGGAGTAGTTCCATGGCACTCCTCCCTAGCGTTCTTGGTAGCAGGTCTCAAATTGCTGTTTCAACTCCGCAATCTTTTGCTCTGTCTTGCTTACATCCTTGTGCTCAATCTTCTTTTGGCAGCGTTCCATCTCAAGCGAAACCAATTTCTTTTTTATTTTGAGCATCTTTTTGGTCATATGGGCTTCATCAAAAAAACCTGTTTCTCGCTCGTGGATGGTCGATTCGACAAAATCAGGTCTCATTCCTTCAATTTTGTTCTTTAAATATTCTTTATCCATGACGGTAGCTTTCTAATTGTTCGATCATAAACAAAAACGGCGGCTGATTCACTTGATTCAGTGTCCGGTAGATGGTCGCTGTATATTCCTTTTGTGGGAGCTGGCTGACAAAATCCAGCACTGCATCGCGCTCGATATCTCCCCCTTCATGACCGTAATAGATCATTATAG
>CAUTRO010000228.1:0-2670 GCA_963540685.1 uncultured Streptococcus sp. | reverse complement strand
AACCACAGTTTATGGAATCTGTCCCGAATGCCTGAAGAAGCAGTAGAAGAAATGAAAAAGGGGCCGTCAGGCTCTTTTTTGTATGTCCTACCTACACTCGGATAGCAAAAGAAAAATAGGAAAAATCATGATATAATATACTTTTGAAATCAAACAAAAGGAGAACGAGATGAAAAAGCTGGAAAATTTTTTCTGGAAAATGTGGCATCTATATTCCTTGGCAACTGTAACCATTTTTATGATTGGTGCCATATGGTCTTTCTTTTTCTTGAAAGAAGCAAGCTATGTTGTAAATGATAGAAATTATACATATACTGGAAAAGGGCAACGGTTAACAGATTATGTAATGTTGGATGAAGAGGATCCAGGGTTGCCGATTATTGCGCTATCCTTCGAGAAAGTGGATGAAAATTGGAGTAGTTATGGCTATGTCATTGGCCACCACTATTTAGCCTTACAAGATTCCAAGCTAAGAAAAACAGATCAAAACAAAAAAGACCCAGAAGAATATTTTAAAATCCGTTATTATCGACTCGGAAAAGAGGAGGGTGAGGGACAGATCATTGATATCTTAAAACTTGCCCAAGAGAAGGGATACAAAACTATTAAGGGGTCGATGGACTCTATCATGTACTCCAATGGAGAAGATGACTATGTAGGAGTTAATCTATCCGATGATGAGTATCTCTTTATCAACCTTCGAACACAACAGGTCAGTCAAAAACGTCCTAAAGAAACCATCAAATTTGGTTATAGTGGAAATCATCGACTTGCTTCTTTAACTTATCATACATCTGATTTCTACAAAGATAAGGAAAGAACAGATATCAGGTTACCATGGATCCACTATAAAAAAGAGAAAACCTCTAGCTATGATCGTACGGATACTCCTAGTACAAGCGAGAAAAAGGCAAAGGACAGTAAACTCCTTACGCTATTAAAGAAGTATGGCTTTCTAGTTGTCTTGAAAGAAAACATGACTCTTTCTGATTGTAAATCATTCATCAGGAATTTGTATACGGATGCGAGTGACTTTGTCTGGGGAGTCGATTCTGAAATTACCAAGAGTGGAGAGACAGAATATGTTCATACAGATGAGGAGCTACAACAAGTAATAGATGAAGGGAAGGTTAAAAAAGATGAATAGTGATAAGAAAAAGAGTTGTCTAGTTTTTTTAATCTTTTTTACACTTCTAGTTTTTTGTTTTATAAAAATTTGGAGTCTAATCTGAAAGGATTTTATGCTAGCCGAAATTATCATGGGAGTGTAGAGATTACAGGCTTTTCTTGGGAACGAGAAAATGATGCTCCAGATGTGAATTATTTATATACGGAAAAAATAAATGGCAAAGAAATTTCGATTCCTTTGAAGAAACCTGTTAAATTTAAGCATATGGTCATGCCTTATTTTGCTCAACTGGATAATCCAGAGAATAAAGGTTTAATCAGTGGTTTGGCATCTTATTCTGATGTAGATTCTAGACCGTATTTGCCAATTATTGAAAAAGCATTAGATATAAATCCAGAGAGAAAACCAATAGAAACAGAATTGCAAAATAAAATACATCAAGCTAGTGAGTTAAAGGAGACAACCATTCATCTTAAAGAATCACTTTCTGATGGTTATTTGTCCAGTAAATCTGAGTTTTGGTACACTGATTATGAAGAACGATCGATGGAAGAAAAGCGTACGAAATTGGGTGGCTGGTATGGTTTTCCTTTAAAGGATGCACTAGCAAATGATGCAATCTACGTACAGATTGAGTTTAGATATTGATTTACCAGAACAATTGAAGGTTGTTTTACAAAAGACAAGTCTACCAGATGGTTATTATTCTCTCGCAATCGATGGTGAGCGAGTGGCGAAAATTGTTAGCATTAAAGATGGTAAGGTAGTGGATTGGAGATAAGAATGTTAAAAGAAAAAAGAATCTATCATCAGAGTTTTATACGGCAACTTGGTTTATTTTTTATCTATGTTTTGATCGTATCGACCTTACCCTTTATAATGAAAGCAAAAGCAAGGTACAATGAGTCATCTCAGTTCACGATCTTTCTTGGTAAGAAATCTCTCTACCATGCCAAAGAGTTCGAGGGTCTCATCCATTCCTATTTCACAGTTTCGCTCATCCTTCTTTTAGTACTACCAGTACTTGCTATACTCATCAAATATCTCCTCAAGAAAATTGGGTATCCCTTCCTGGCTCACCTGCAATCATGGTTAATTTTTTTAGCTTGTAGTGTCATTTTAATTTTTACCCTGTATTCTGTAACCGTACAAAATGATTTCCTTTATTTGTATTGGGGATTTTACTTGTGTCAGGCCTTCTATTGGATTTTTATCCTTCGCGAGTGGTGGCATTTAAGTGGGATCGTTTATAGTCGAAATCATCCTTCAGGAGATGAGACTGTTGAAGAAAATCAAACTGCAGAATAAAAAGGTAGCTGCTTAGGAATCTTTTAGTCTAAGCAAATGCAATCTATTTTCAAACTAGAGCCGTCAGGCTCTTTTTTGTGAGAAATTGCACTTTTCTATGGTCACCACTAGATTTTTTACTGAAAATCTAGTAGAATAAAATAGATAAACGGGGGAAACCTCGGAGAATAAAAAGGAGATCCATCTAATGGTAAAATTGGTTTTTGCTCGCCACGGTGAGTCTGAATGGAACA
>CAUTRO010000227.1:0-2672 GCA_963540685.1 uncultured Streptococcus sp. | reverse complement strand
CTAGCCGAATACCAGACAGAATTAGCACGAGTTCAAAAAGCAAATGCTGATGCAAAAGCAACTTACAAGAAGGCCGTTGAAGACAACAAGGCAAAAAATACAGCGATTCAAGCTGAAAACGAAGAAATCAAGCAACGGAATGCCGCAGCTAAGACAGATTATGAAGCTAAATTAGCCAAATATCAAGCAGATAGTGAACAATATAAGAAAGATTTCGCAGCTTATACTGCAGCACTCGCAGAAGCGGAGAGTAAAAAGAAGCAAGATGGTTATCTTTCAGAACCAAGATCACAATCGTTGAACTTTAAATCAGAACCAAATGCAATACGAACAATTGATTCATCTGTACATCAATATGGGCAGCAGGAATTGGATGCTTTGGTAAAATCATGGGGGATTTCGCCAACAAATCCTGATAGGACAAAATCTACAGCGTATTCATATTTCAATGCAATCAATTCGAATAACACTTATGCAAGGCTTGTATTAGAAAAGGATAAACCAGTCGATGTTACCTATACTGGTCTAAAAAATTCAAGTTTTAATGGTAAGAAAATTTCAAAAGTAGTCTACACTTACACATTAAAAGAAACAGGTTTTAACGATGGAACCAAAATGACTATGTTTGCCTCGAGTGATCCAACTGTAACAGCATGGTATAATGATTATTTTACTTCTACAAACATTAATGTAAAAGTCAAGTTTTATGATGAAGAAGGTCAACTTATGAATCTCACAGGAGGATTAGTTAATTTTTCATCTCTCAATAGAGGTAACGGTAGTGGGGTAATTGATAAAGATGCAATTGAAAGTGTTAGAAACTTTAACGGTCGATATATTCCAATTTCTGGTTCATCTATCAAGATTCAAGAAAATAACTCTGCTTATGCAGATTCATCAAATGCAGAAAGATCGCTAGGTGCTCGTTGGGATACATGGGAATGGGATACAACCTCTAGTCCAAATAGGTGGTATGGTTCTATTGTCGGCGAAATAACCCAATCGGAGATTAGCTTTAATATGGCTTCTTCTAAAAGTGGAAATGTTTGGTTTGCTTTCAATTCGGACATTAATGCAATTGGGGTTCCGACGAAACCTGTCGCACCAACTGCTCCACAAGCTCCCACTTATGAAGTGGAAAAACCATTGGAACCGGCTCCAGTAGCACCAAACTATGAAAATGAGCCAACTCCACCGGTTAAGACTCCAGATCAACCAGAGCCATCAAAACCAGAAGAGCCAACATATGAGACAGAGAAACCATTGGAACCAGCTCCAGTAGCACCAAACTATGAAAATGAGCCAACTCCACCAGTTAAGACTCCAGATCAACCAGAGCCATCAAAACCAGAAGAGCCAAATTATGATCCATTGCCAACTCCGCCTGTAGCACCAACTCCTAAGCAGTTGCCAACACCACCAGCAGTGCCAACAGTTCACTTCCATTACAATCGTCTATTTGCACAGCCTCAGATTAATAAAGAAATTAAGAATGAGGATGGAGTAGATATCGATCGTACTCTAGTTGCTAAGCAGTCTGTAGTGAAGTTTGAACTGAAAACGGAAGCTTTAACTGCAGGGCGTCCAAAAACAACTTCATTTGTATTGGTAGATCCACTTCCGACTGGTTATCAGTTTGATTTGGAAGCGACTAAGGCTGCAAGCAAAGTTTTTGAAACAAGCTATGACAAAGCTAGTCACACTGTAACCTTTAAGGCTACTGAGGAGACCTTAGCTGCTTTCAATGCAGATTTGACAAAATCCTTTGAGACTCTATATCCAACTGTTGTTGGTCGTGTCTTGAATGATGGGGCGACTTATACAAATAACTTTACATTGACAGTCAACGACGCCTACGGTGTTAAGTCAAACATTGTTCGTGTAACGACTCCAGGTAAACCAAATGATCCTGACAATCCAAATAACAACTACATCAAGCCTTTGAAAGTTAACAAGAACAAGCAAGGTGTGAATATTGATGGCAAAGAAGTTCTAGCTGGTTCAACAAACTACTATGAACTCACATGGGATTTGGACCAATACAAGGGAGATAAATCTTCTAAAGAAGCGATTCAAAATGGTTTCTACTATGTGGATGATTATCCAGAAGAAGCCTTAACCCTTCAACCAGAATTGGTTAAGATCCGTGATCTAGAGGGCAATCTTGTACCAGGTATCAGTGTTCAACAATATGATAGTTTAGAAGCTGCTCCTAAGAAAGTTCAGGACTTGTTGAAGAAAGCAAACATCACTGTTAAAGGTGCTTTCCAACTCTTCTCAGCTGATAATCCAGCTGAATTCTACAAGAACTATGTAGCAGCAGGAAAATCATTGCTCATCACAGATCCGATGACAGTTAAACCTGAATTTGGTCAAACGGGTGGTAAGTATGAAAACAAAGCCTACCAAATTGATTTTGGAAATGGCTATGCTACAGAAGTAGTTGTCAACAACGTACCGAAAATCACACCGAAAAAAGACGTAACAGTGAGCCTAGATCCAACTAGTGAAAATCTGGATGGTCAAACAGTTCAATTATATCAAACATTTAACTATCGTCTGATTGGTGGCCTCATTCCACAAAATCATTCTGAGGAATTAGAAGATTACAGCTTTGTGGATGATTATGACCAAGCTGGTGATCAGTATACTGGTAATTACAAGACATTCAG
>CAUTRO010000226.1:0-2676 GCA_963540685.1 uncultured Streptococcus sp. | reverse complement strand
TTTCCTTGAGCATGTAGTAAGGGTAAGTTCCCTTACCGATATCTGACAAGTCAAGTTCAGCTGTGTAGCTAGCGCGCTCACGACGATTTCCATCATAGTCTTGGACCTCAACGCTGTCTGCTTTGACAATGACCAACTCTTTGTCATGGATTTCCATATATTGGTTGGTCTCACGAATCATGGCCATGGCGTCTGAACAGACCATATTGTAGCCATCACCAAGACCGATCAAGAGTGGTGATTTATTTTTTGCCACATAGATGGTGCTTGGATCTTCTGCGTCCATCAAAGCAAAGGCATAGGCTCCTCGGATGATGTGGAGGGCCTTTTTGAAGGCTTCAAGCGTAGACAAACCCTCTTCTTCCGCGAATTTTCCGATCAAGTGGACTGCAATTTCTGTATCTGTTTGCCCCTTGAAATGGTGACTAGCTAGGTATTCTTCCTTGATTTCAAGATAATTTTCAATGACTCCGTTATGGACCAAAACAAAACGACCTGTTTCAGAACGGTGTGGATGGGCATTGTCTTCCGTTGGTTTTCCATGAGTGGCCCAACGGGTATGTCCAATTCCGGCTTCTCCTTCGACACCTGCTGCCTTAGCTGACAATTCTGTAATACGGCCGACTGCCTTTACCAATTGGCTCTTGCCTTCACTGGCAAGAAAAACACCCGCAGAGTCATAGCCTCGGTATTCGAGTTTTTCAAGTCCTTGGATCAAAATATCTGTAGCATTTGTATTTCCTACAACACCAACGATTCCGCACATAGTCTTTACGATATAGCCTTGCTATACTTTCCCCTTTACTTAGTCAAACGACCTATGGTCGATTTCTCAGTTACTTTAAAATTGGTCTAGTCTAATTTACCAAAAAAGTAATCAGCGGAGTCAGTATACAATGCTTCTTCCAGTTTGTCAACTAGGAAATATAAGAAAATTGGTCTAGTTAAGGAAGGGTTAAGAAAAGAGAGTGGGACAGAAATCCTAGCCTCTCAATTGTCTTTGGATTGTCGAGCAAGACGCAGTGGTTGAGTGGGCTCTACTACGCTGATTTCATCAGCTTTTACAGCCCTACTCAACTGTGCGGAGGTGGGACGACGAAATCGAATTCTAACGAATGACCGATCTCTGTCCCACTCTCCTTTTTCTACTCTTCAAATCCATTCTGCTGGCTCAACTCACGGAACCAATGGCCCGATTTTTTCAGGCGTCTTTCTTGAGTAGCTAGATCTAGTTCAACAAGGCCATAGCGATTCTTGTAACCATTGAGCCAAGACCAGCAGTCAATAAAGGTCCAGATCAAATAGCCTTTACAGTTGGCGCCATCTTGAATCGAACGATGGAGCTCACGAAGATGGTCTTTGACAAAGTCAATCCGGTAGTCATCTTGGATCACGCCATTCTCGCGGAATTTTTCCTCTCCTTCGACTCCCATCCCATTTTCGGTTAGGATCCACTCGATATTGCCATAGTTTTCCTTAATATTTTGGGCAATGTCATACAGACCTTGCTCATATATTTCCCAACCACGGTGGGGATTAATCTTGCGACCTGGCATGACATAGGGCTCATAAAATTGCTCGAAGAGCAAGGGGGAAGCTGGATTTGGAGCATAACGAGGAGCTGCCACACGCAGTGGTTGGTAATAGTTAACCCCTAGATAGTCGACCGTATTTTCCTCCATCAAGCGCAACTCAAAGGGATCATAATCTGGCAAGAGATCACGCTCCCGCAAAATCTCCACTAATTCTTCAGGATAGTGGCCAAGAACAGAAGGATCTAGAAAGGATTTGGCTTGAAAGAGCTCTGCAATTCGAGCGGCTTTAAGATCTTCTGGATGCTGGCTCCGAGGGTAGGCTGGTGTCAGATTGAGCACAATCCCGATACGGGAATGGGGATCTACCTCGTGACAGGCCTTAACTGCTAGACTGCTGGCCAACTGGGTGTGGTAGGCTACTTTTACAGCTGCTGCTGCGTCTACCTTATGAGGAAAATGGGCATCATAAAAATAACCAAACTCCACAGGGACAATGGGTTCATTAAAGGTGATCCACTGGTCGACCAGATCCCCATAGGTCTTGAAACAAAAACGAGCATATTCTTGATAAGCATAGGCGGTTTCCTTGTTTTCCCAACCATCGCCCTGCTCTTGGAGAGCCATCGGCAAATCAAAATGATAGAGGTTGACCAAAAGGTGAATCCCTTTTTCCTTAATCTTTTCAAAGACACGGCGGTAGAAATCGACACCCGCTTGATTGATCTTTCCTCGACCTTCCGGGAAAATGCGAGACCACTGAATAGAGGTCCGAAAGGCTGTGTGACCGGTTCCTAACAAGAGATCCAGATCATCCTCCCAGTGTTCATAAAAAGTGGAGGTTTTCTCTGGTCCTTGCCCTTGATAAAAGCGATTGGGTTCGATTCTATACCAGTAATCCCAGAGATTATCACCTTTTCCATCCTGACCTAGACGGCCTTCTGTCTGAGGGCCCGAGGTCGAACTCCCCCATAAAAAATCCTTTGGAAATTGATACATATCCTAATCCTCCTCATACTACTAGTTCTATTGTAGCCAATCCTCCCCCAAAACCTAGGCACAATTTACAGTCTTTCTTACGCAGATTAAAGAAAAAGAGGCTGGGACAAAAGTCCTAGCCTCTCAATTGTCTTTGGATTGTCGA
>CAUTRO010000225.1:0-2697 GCA_963540685.1 uncultured Streptococcus sp. | reverse complement strand
TAAAATAGCAACAATCCTTCTAGCTTTACTTCACTAAGGCTACAAAGCTGACTAGAATACAAGTTGTTGCAAAAATCCAAGTCCAATAACGATTGGGAATGAACATGAAGGAAGAACGATCGCGAAAAGCAATGCGTTGTCCTGTTGCCTCATCAATCATATACCGCACTTGATCGGAAACAAATTTTTTTGTCAGTAGGTAATTAATGCCAGCAGAAAAGATTCCCATCATACATCCAAGGATGATACTATCAACTCTATTTCTCACATTAAGATGAAGAGCAATAAAAATAATATTGGTTAGTGCCCCACCAAGCATAAAAGCAAGGGGGACAAGCAAGCCTTTACCACGCCAAACAATCATAAAAGCATCTCCTCTTTTTTATCTTAATCAAAATACAGTAAGTCTTTGCTGGTTTCGGTAAAGAGGCCAAAGCCATCTTTTGTGACATAGCCACAGTCTTCAATTCGAACCCCGACTTTTCCAGGAATATAGATGCCTGGTTCGACAGAGAAGCACATTCCTTCTTCAATGACCATGTCATTTCCTTCCATGATAGAAGGGAATTCATGCACATCCATCCCAATGCCGTGTCCGAGGCGATGGTTGAAGTATTCGCCGTAACCTGCTTTTTCAATGACACTGCGAGCAGCACGGTCTACCTCATGCGCTGTTACACCTGGTTTGATCATATCTAAAGCAGCCTGTTGAGCTTCTAAAGTTAAATGGTAGATTTCTTTTTTGAAGTCATCTGGTTTTCCAACCGCAACGGTACGAGTCATATCGGAAGCATAGCCGTTCACCATACATCCCAAGTCGAAGAGAAGAAGGGCATCCTTTTCAATTTTGTTGCTTCCAGGGATACCATGAGGGTTGGCTGCATTGTTGCCGGTTAAGACCATGGTTTCAAAGCTCATTTCGTAGCCCAAGCGTTTAATGCCGAAGTCAATTTCTGCGACGATATCAGTTTCAGTTTTTTCCAGAGAGATGGCGTCAAATCCCATATTGACAGCCTTATCCGCATATTGACCAGCAACTAACATTTTTTGAATTTCGTCAGCAGATTTGATCAAGCGCATGCGGTTAATTCGTGGAGTCAAATTGGTAAATGTAGCTGTTTCAAAGACAGTGCGCAAGCCATTGTATTTGGTAAGGATTAGATTGTCATATTCGAGTGCAACGGTTTTAGCATCTGGTTTTGCGACAGCTCCTTTGATTTTTTCCCAAGGATTCTCAGAATCTACATAGCCAACCACTTGAAAATCGACAACAGCAGTCGCCCGCTCCACTTCGAGTGCAGGAATGAAGAGAAGGGGATCGTGGTCTGTGTATACGAACAAGAAGAGTTGGCGTTCGTGGGGATCACTATAAAATCCAGTCAGATAATTGATAGTGACAGGATCGGATACAACAGCGACCTCTGTTTTTTCAGCATCAAGAAAATCGATGATTTGATCTAATTTAGACATACTGCTACCTTCTTTCTATGGATCTATTTTGTCAAATTTTCCACAAAAAAGCAAGAGTTTACAAAACTTTACCAAAATGCTTGAAAGTGTTTACAATAAGTGATAAAATAAGATTAATTAGAGTGTGAAAACGAAATTTTCAAAAAATGAAAGGAAATCTTATGAATACAGACGATACAGTTACAATTTATGATGTCGCCCGTGAAGCAGGGGTTTCAATGGCAACCGTTAGTCGTGTCGTGAATGGAAATAAAAACGTTAAAGAAAATACGCGGAAGAAAGTTTTGGAAGTCATCGAACGCTTGGATTACCGTCCAAACGCTGTTGCGCGTGGTCTTGCTAGCAAGAAAACAACCACAGTAGGAGTTGTGATTCCAAACATCACCAACAGCTATTTCTCTACCTTAGCTAAAGGGATTGATGATATTGCAGAAATGTACAAATACAACATTGTTCTTGCCAATAGCGATGAAGATGATGACAAAGAAGTTTCAGTTGTGAACAACCTCTTTTCTAAACAAGTGGATGGGATCATTTTCATGGGCTATCACTTAACAGAAAAGATTCGCTCAGAGTTTTCACGCTCGCGCACACCAGTAGTTCTTGCTGGAACTGTGGATGTTGAGCACCAATTGCCAAGTGTCAATATCGACTACAAGCAAGCAACAGTGGATGCTGTGACAGAGTTAGCAAAACACAACAAGAAAATTGCTTTTGTGAGTGGTCCATTGGTGGATGATATCAATGGAAAAATTCGTTTGTCAGGCTATAAAGAAGCCTTAAAAGCGAAAAAATTGAGCTATAGCGAAGGACTTGTCTTTGAATCCAAATACCGTTACCATGAAGGCTACAACTTGGCAGAACGCATCATCGCATCCAAAGCAACTGCTGCTTTTGTAACAGGGGATGAATTGGCTGCCGGTCTTTTGAACGGCTTGTCTGATAAAGGTGTGAAGGTGCCAGAAGACTTCGAAATCATTACTAGTGATGATTCACAAGTAACCCGTTATACACGTCCAAATCTATCGACAATTGGGCAACCTCTGTATGACCTCGGTGCGATCAGTATGCGCATGTTGACCAAGATTATGCACAAAGAAGAGTTGGAAGAACGCGAAGTGCTGTTGTCTCATACGATCAACCAACGTGGAACTACAAAAAAATAAGAATAAGTAGACTAGAGTCTCGACGGGAGAAGACGTGTCCACTAGTCTTAGAAGCTAGAAC
>CAUTRO010000224.1:0-2700 GCA_963540685.1 uncultured Streptococcus sp. | reverse complement strand
GACCATTATCAATCAAAGCGTCAACCGCTTCTTGGAGCATCCGTTTTTCGTTTTGCACGATGATACCAGGAGCATTCAACTCAAGCAAACGTGCCAAACGGTTGTTCCGGTTGATCACACGACGGTAAAGGTCATTCAAGTCAGAGGCAGCAAAACGACCACCATCCAATTGGACCATCGGACGAAGATCTGGTGGAATAACAGGAAGGATGTTGAGGACCATCCATTCTGGTTTGTTTCCAGATTTGTAGAAGGCATCTAAGACATCCAAACGACGAACAGCCTTCACACGTTTTTGACCAGTTGCGGTCTTCAATTCTTCTTTCAAGACAGCAATTTCAGCTTCCAAATCCACTTGTTTCAAGAGATCTTGGATCGCTTCCGCTCCCATCTTGGCAACAAAGGAACCTGGTCCGTATTCACGCAAGCGTTCACGGTATTCGCGTTCTGTCATGATGGACTTGTGCTCTAGCGGGGTATCTTTTGGATCGATGACCACGTAAGCCGCGAAGTAAATGACTTCTTCAAGAGCACGAGGACTCATGTCCAAGGTCAATCCCATACGAGAAGGGATGCCTTTGAAGTACCAGATGTGTGATACAGGTGCTTTCAACTCGATGTGCCCCATGCGTTCACGACGAACCTTAGCACGTGTTACTTCCACACCACAGCGGTCACAAACGATCCCTTTGTAACGGATCCGTTTGTATTTTCCACACGCACATTCCCAGTCTTTTGTAGGACCAAAGATCACTTCATCAAAGAGACCTTCGCGTTCTGGTTTCAATGTACGGTAGTTGATTGTTTCAGGTTTCTTGACCTCTCCATAAGACCATGAACGGACCTTGCTTGGAGAAGCTAGGGTGATTTGCATACTTTTAAAACGATTTACATCAACCACTATTTCTTACCTTTCCTTGTTTTCATACTTGTTTCATTTAGATACAACCTCAGAGGGCAAGAAATCGAACCTTCTCACCATCTCCTAGCGTCTGTATCTTGTTTCCAAATCATCCTGTTCGAAACATTCCTTTCTCACAGGATAACTCTTATTCTTGATGATTATTCTGATTCTTCCGCATCAAAGGCTGCTTTTGCTTCCTTGGCTGCTTTTTCACGAGCTTTTTCAAGGTCATCCACATGAATCACATCATCGTCTTCCCCTTCATCGAGGTCACGAAGTTCCACTTCTTGATCATCTTCGTCCAAGACACGCATGTCAAGACCAAGAGATTGCAATTCTTTGACAAGAACGCGGAAGGATTCTGGCACACCTGGTTTTGGAATTGGTTTACCTTTGGTGATAGCTTCATAGGCTTTCAAACGTCCGTTGACATCATCTGACTTGTAAGTCAAGATTTCTTGAAGGACATTTGATGCACCATAAGCCTCAAGGGCCCACACTTCCATTTCCCCGAAACGTTGTCCACCAAACTGAGCTTTTCCTCCGAGTGGTTGTTGGGTAACCATTGAGTATGGTCCGACAGAACGAGCGTGGAGTTTGTCATCAACCATGTGGTGAAGCTTGATCATGTACATGACACCGACAGAAACACGGTTATCAAATGGCTCACCTGTACGACCATCATAAAGAATGGTCTTAGCATCGCTATCCATACCAGCTTCTTTCACAGTATCCCAGAGGTCTTCTGAGCTTGCTCCGTCAAAGACTGGTGTTGCGATGTGGATGCCCAAATTGCGAGCAGCCATACCAAGGTGAAGTTCCATAACCTGACCGATATTCATACGGGATGGCACCCCAAGAGGATTCAACATGATATCCACTGGTGTACCATCTGGAAGGTAAGGCATATCTTCTACAGGAACAATACGAGACACAACCCCTTTGTTTCCGTGACGACCAGCCATCTTATCACCGACGCGGATCTTGCGTTTTTGTGCAATGTAAACACGAACCAACATGTTGACACCAGATTGCAATTCATCTCCGTTTGCACGCGTAAAGATCTTAACATCGCGAACGACTCCATCTCCACCGTGAGGCACACGAAGAGAAGTATCCCGCACTTCACGAGATTTATCTCCAAAGATGGCGTGAAGGAGACGTTCTTCGGCAGAAAGGTCTTTCTCACCCTTCGGTGTTACCTTGCCGACAAGGATATCGCCTTCTTTAACCTCAGCACCAATACGGATAATACCTGTTTCATCCAAGTCACGAAGAGCATCTTCCCCAACGTTTGGAATTTCACGGGTAATTTCTTCAGGGCCTAACTTGGTATCGCGTGTTTCTGATTCGAATTCTTCCAAGTGAACAGATGTGTAGACATCTTCTTTCACCAAGCGTTCGCTCATGATAACGGCATCCTCGAAGTTATACCCTTCCCAAGTCATGTAAGCGACGATTGGGTTTTGACCAAGGGCCATTTCCCCTTTTTCCATCGATGGACCGTCAGCAATAAAGTCGCCTTTTTCAACGACGTCACCAACTTTTACAAGGGTACGTTGGTTGTAGGCAGTACCTGAGTTTGAACGGCGGAATTTTTGGATGTGGTAAACATCAAGAGATCCATCTTCCCGGCGAACTTCTACTTTATCTGCATCTGCATAGGTAACCTTACCATCGTGTTGGGCAATCACAGCAGCTCCTGAGTCATGGGCTGCTTGGTATTCCATACCAGTCCCCACGTAAGGCGCTTTTGGATCGATCTCAGAGGTCCGAGTCGCGCGTGTAGTAGTCAC
>CAUTRO010000223.1:0-2702 GCA_963540685.1 uncultured Streptococcus sp. | reverse complement strand
CCAATGTCTTCGTCCCAGGATCGGTCGTAAAAGGAGCCACCTTGACTGCAGGATGGGAAAATGGTGCCATTTCCGGTAATCAGGTACTGACCGATCAGCCCATTGTTTTTGCAGGATCAGCTCCTATCAATTCTTGGTTTACCCAATACGGTAGTCGCTCCATCAATGCAGTAGAAGCTTTGGAATATTCTTCCAATACCTACATGGTCCAAATTGCCCTTAAGATGATGGGGCAACCCTACACTCCAAATATGACCTTACAAGTGGATCAAGTGGACCCTGCTATGAAAAAACTGCGTTCTACTTTTGCAGAGTACGGTCTTGGAACAGAGACAGGCATTGATCTCCCAAATGAATCGACAGGCTTTATTCCGAAAGAGTATACAGTCGGCAATTATTTAACCAATGCCTTTGGTCAGTTTGACAACTACACACCGATGCAATTAGCCCAGTATGCGGCAACGGTTGCAAATGATGGGAAGAGGGTAAGTCCTCATGTCGTCGAAGGCATCTATGACAATAATGATCAAGGGGGGCTTGGTCAGTTGAAAAAAGCGATCGAAACCAAGGAGCTCAATCAAGTCCATATCTCAGCAGAGGACATGGCTTTGATTAAGCAAGGGTTCTACCAGGTTGCCAATGGGACCAGTGGGTTGACGACAGGGAAAACCGTTGGTCAAGGTGCCAGTGTGCCTATTAGTGCCAAGACCGGTACAGCTGAAACCACTGTCGATGGAGGCAAACAAGCCATTAATACCAATGTTGTGGCTTATGCACCATCAACGAATCCAAAGATTGCAGTAGCGGTGGTCTTTCCGCACAATACCAATCTGCAAGCGACGGTCAGTCATTCTATTACGCGCGATATTATTAACTTATACAATCAGAAACACCCCATGAATTAGAAAGGAAACTATGCTTTATCCAGCACCTATTGCAAAATTAATTGACAGCTATTCAAAGTTGCCGGGGATTGGGATCAAAACAGCGACTCGTCTTGCTTTTTACACCATTGGCATGTCAGATGATGATGTCAATGAATTTGCCAAGAACTTACTCAATGCCAAGCGTGAACTAGGTTATTGCAGTATTTGTGGTAATTTAACTGATGAAGAGACTTGTGAGATTTGCCGAGACGAAACACGAGATCCATCCATTCTTCTTGTAGTAGAAGATAGCCGGGATGTCTCTGCTATGGAAAATATCCAGGAATACCACGGTCGCTACCATGTCTTGCATGGCTTGATTTCGCCCATGAATGGCGTGGGACCTGACGATATCAATCTCAAGAGTTTGATTAGTCGCTTGATGGATGGAACCGTCACAGAGGTGATCGTTGCTACCAATGCGACAGCAGATGGGGAGGCAACTTCCATGTATATCTCACGCGTGCTCAAACCAGCAGGCATCAAAGTGACGCGCTTGGCACGTGGTCTAGCAGTTGGATCCGATATCGAGTATGCGGACGAAGTCACGCTCCTTCGTGCGATTGAAAATCGGACAGAATTATAAGAGAAGTTCTTTCGAAAGGGCTGTCATTGTGGTATACTATCAAGTAAGAAATCAAGGGAACAATTAGGGAGAAACTATGAGTAAACAAGACTTAATCCTGTTGTATGGTGGACGTAGTGCAGAACGTGAAGTATCTGTTCTTTCAGCTGAAAGTGTGATGCGCGCGATTGATTACCAAGCATTTTCGGTTCAGACCTATTTTATTACGCAGTCGGGAGATTTCATCCAGACGCAAGCTTTTGAAGAGAAACCGGCGAATGATGAGAAATTGATGACCAATGAGACGATCGATTGGTCTAAAAAAGTGACGCCATCAGCGATTTACAAGGAAGGCGCGGTTGTTTTTCCGGTTCTTCACGGACCGATGGGAGAAGATGGTTCCATTCAAGGATTCTTAGAAGTCTTGAAAATGCCTTATGTCGGCTGTGGCATCTTGGCTTCCAGTGTGGCAATGGACAAGATCACAACCAAACGGGTTTTGGAATCTGCAGGGATTCCACAAGTTCCTTATGTGGCTGTAGTAGAAGGCGATGACATAGAGGAGAAAATTGCTGTAATTGAAGCCACTCTCTCTTATCCAGTTTTTACCAAACCATCCAATATGGGATCTAGTGTAGGGATTTCAAAATCTGAAAACCAAGCAGAACTTCGGACGGCCCTCGAATTGGCCTTCAAATACGATAGCCGTATCTTAGTAGAACAAGGGGTCAATGCGCGTGAGATCGAAGTTGGCCTCCTTGGAAACTATGATTTGAAAAGTACCTTGCCAGGTGAAGTTGTCAAAGATGTGGCCTTCTATGATTACGATGCCAAATACATTGACAATAAAATTACTATGGCCATTCCAGCTCAATTGGACCCTGAGGTTGTGAAAACCATGCGAACAAACGCAGAGAAAGCTTTTCGTGCGATCGGTGGTTTGGGCTTAGCTCGTTGTGATTTCTTCTATACGGATAAAGGCGAAATCTTCCTAAACGAACTCAATACGATGCCAGGCTTTACTCAATGGTCTATGTATCCCTTGCTTTGGGACAATATGGGACTCAGCTATACAGATTTGATCACCAAGTTGGTCGAACTAGGAAAAGAAGTCTTCGAAAAACACGAAGCGCATTTGTTGTAAGAAAAGGGAGAGGGGGACAGAAATCGGTCATTCGTTAGAATTCGATTTCGTCGTCCCACCTCCGCAC
>CAUTRO010000222.1:0-2705 GCA_963540685.1 uncultured Streptococcus sp. | reverse complement strand
GTGGTTATGTCCTTCGTCGTCTGCTCCGCCGTGCTTCAATGCATGGTCAAAAATTGGGTATCAATGAGCCTTTCCTTTACAAATTGGTTCCAACTGTTGGAAAAATCATGGAAAGCTACTACCCAGAAGTGCTTGAGAAACGTGACTTTATTGAGAAAATCGTTAAGAGCGAAGAAGAATCATTTGCCCGTACCCTTCACTCAGGTCAACACTTTGCCCAAGGCATTGTAGCAGACTTGAAAGAAAAAGGTCAATCTGTTATCGCTGGTTCAGATGTCTTCAAACTCTATGATACTTATGGGTTCCCAGTTGAATTGACTGAAGAAATCGCTGAAGAAGCTGGTATGACTGTAGACCGTGAAGGTTTTGAAGCAGCCATGAAAGAGCAGCAAGAACGTGCGCGTGCATCAGCTGTCAAAGGCGGATCCATGGGGATGCAAAACGAAACCCTTCAAAACATTACTGTTGAGAGTGTCTTCAACTACAATGCTAGTCAATTGCCTTCAAAATTAGTAGCTATCGTAGCGGATAATGCAGAAGTAGAAGCTGTTTCTGAAGGAACTGCATCCCTCATCTTTGCAGAGACTCCATTCTACGCTGAAATGGGTGGACAAGTAGCTGACCATGGTCAAATTTTGGATGCTACAGGAAATGTCGTAGCGACTGTAACAGACGTTCAAAAAGCACCAAACGGACAAGCTCTTCATACCGTTGAAGTTCATGCTCCACTTGCTTTGAACCAAGAATATACCTTGGCGATCGATACCAACTGTCGTCATCGTGTCATGAAGAACCATACAGCGACTCACTTGCTCCATGCAGCTCTTCACAATATCCTTGGCCACCATGCTACTCAAGCAGGATCTCTTAACGAAGTAGAATTCCTTCGCTTTGACTTCACCCACTTCCAAGCAGTAACTCCTGAAGAATTGCGGGCTATTGAGCAACAAGTCAATGAGAAGATTTGGGAAGCCATCGCAGTGGAAACAGTTGAGACTGACATTGATACAGCTAAAGAAATGGGAGCTATGGCCCTCTTTGGTGAGAAATATGGTAAAGAAGTCCGCGTTGTGACCATTGGTGACTACTCAGTTGAGCTTTGTGGTGGTACTCACGTTGGCAATACTTCAGAGATTGGCCTCTTCAAGATTGTCAAAGAAGAAGGGATTGGATCAGGAACTCGTCGTATCTTGGCAGTGACTGGTAAAGAAGCCTTCGAAGCTTACCGTGAACAAGAAGATGCACTGAAAGCAGTCGCAGCAACCTTGAAAGCACCTCAACTCAAAGAAGTCCCTCACAAGGTGGAAGGCCTTCAAGAACAACTCCGTCAATTGCAAAAAGAAAATGCAGAATTGAAGGAAAAAGCAGCAGCAGCGGCAGCAGGCGATGTCTTCAAACATGTTCAAGAAGCAAACGGACACCGTTATATTGCTAGCCAAGTTTCTGTATCAGATGCAGGTGCCCTTCGTACCTTTGCGGATAACTGGAAACAAAAAGATTACTCAGATGTCCTTGTTCTCGTCGCAGCTATCGGTGACAAGGTGAATGTCCTTGTAGCCAGCAAGACCAAAGATATCCACGCAGGTAACTTGGTAAAAGAATTAGCTCCTATCGTTGATGGACGTGGTGGTGGAAAACCAGACATGGCCATGGCAGGAGGAAGCAACCAAGCGAAGATCCAAGAATTATTGGATGCCGTAGCAAGTAAATTGTAATCAATAGGAGAGAGTGGGACAGAAATCGGTCATTCGTTAGAATTCGATTTCGTCGTCCTACCTCCGCACAGTTGAGTAGGGCTGTAAAAGCTGATGAAATCAGCGTAATAGAGCCCACTCAACCACTGCGTCTTGCTCGATAATCCAAAGACAATTGAGAGGCTAGGACTTTTGTCCCAGCTTCTCTTTTTTCAAAAAAAGAAACGTACCCAATTAGAAAAAGATTGCAACAAAAAACCTTTCCATCTGGAAAGGTTTTTGTCTTATAGGCCGTAGTTGTAATCGTCATCCTGCATGGCTTCTACTTCACCGAGGAGGTAGCCATTTCCGACTTGAGAGAAGAAGTCGTGGTTGGATGTTCCGGTTGAGATCCCGTTCATAACGATTGGGTTGACATCGTCCGCTGAGTCAGGGAAGAGTGGATCTTGTCCCAAGTTCATAAGGGCTTTGTTCGCATTGTAGCGAAGGAAAGTCTTGACTTCCTCTGTCCAGCCCACACCGTCATAGAGGCTCTCTGTATAGCCTTCTTCGTTTTCATAGAGGGTGTAGAGCAGGTCATACATCCATTCTTTGAGTTTTTCTTGCTCTTCTTCTGGTAATTCGTTAAATCCAAGTTGGAACTTGTAGCCAATATAGGTTCCGTGGACAGATTCGTCCCGAATGATCAACTTGATGATCTCAGCCACGTTGGCCAATTTGTTGTTTCCAAGATAGTAGAGCGGTGTGAAGAAACCAGAGTAGAAGAGGAAGGTTTCAAGGAAAACGCTGGCTACTTTCTTTTCTAGAGGAGTTCCATTGAGGTAGATTTCATTGATGATTTCTGCCTTCTTCTGAAGGAAAGGATTGGTATTGGTCCATTCGAAAATCTCTTCGATTTCTGACTTGGTATTCAAGGTAGAAAAGATAGAAGAGTAAGACTTAGCATGGACAGATTCCATAAATTGGATGTTGTTAAAGACAGCTTCTTCGTGGGGAGTACGGATATCTGCA
>CAUTRO010000221.1:0-2710 GCA_963540685.1 uncultured Streptococcus sp. | reverse complement strand
CAGACGATAGTATTCTCAATATGGTCGATGAGGCTGCTAGTCAGGAGACCATGGAACTATTCGGTTATCTCAAGGAAAAAGCAGATAGTCCTGATATATTATTTGGCCAGCAACATGCTCTTGATGAAGGAGTGAGCTTGATTGGAGAAGGGAGTCGAGTCGGGTCAACTGAATCTGAGGTAAAAAATGCTGTTGGGGATTACCCTGCTATCTTTGGTTGGGACACTCTATCTTTGGACGGTTATGAAAAACCGGGTGTGGCGGGAGATCCTGATCAAAGTTTAAAAAATGTGATTGAGTCCATGAAGACAGCACATGCCCTTGGAGGAGTAGTTGTACTCAGTATGCATCCCTATAATTTTGTAACTGGTGGTAATTTTAATGATACGTCTGGTAATGTTGTGTCTGAAATTTTGCCTGGAGGCACAAAGAATCAAGAGTTTAACCAATGGCTAGATCGTATTGCAAGTCTGGCCGAAGGATTGAAAGATGAAGATGGCAAGGATATTCCACTTATTTTCCGTCCCTTCCACGAACAAAATGGTTCTTGGTTTTGGTGGGGCGCAAGCACAACGAAACCTGACCAATACAAGGCACTTTATCGTTACACAGTCGAATACTTGCGTGATCAGAAAAACATCCACAATATCCTTTATGCATACTCTGCAAACACAGCTACACCTGGAGATCAAGAACGATATTTAGAAACCTATCCAGGTGATGCTTATGTGGATATCTTTGGAATTGACTCATATGATTCAAAAGACAATGCAGGCTCAGAACAATTTCTTTCAGGATTGGTTAAAGACCTTTCTATGATTGTAGATCTAGCGGAGCAAAAAGGGAAAGTAGCTGCATTGACAGAATTTGGCTACAGTGCGCAAGGAATCAATAAAACAGGGAATACTTTGGATTGGTATAGTCGAGTCTTTAACGCCATTCAAGCCGATCAAAAGGCATCTAAAATCGCCTATATGTTGACTTGGGCAAATTTTGGCCTGCCGAATAATGTGTATGTTCCCTATCGCGATGTAAATGGGAATCTTGGTGGCGACCATGAATTATTGCCAGATTTTGAAAACTTTTATCATCATACAAATACGATCTTTGCTAGAGAAGTTGGACAGATCTATGGAACGGGTAAGAATTATCAGACAAGTCCTGTAGCAGATTCAGCTTATCTGATTCGTCCTGCAAATGGAGATATTATTCGTCAGCAAGAATTCCGAGTAGTTGTCAAAGCAAGTCAGGGAGATGATGCAGTTTCCGTTGAAATTGGGAATAAAATGTATGATCTAATCAAGGAAGGTCAGTATTTTACAGCAAGTATTACTCTTCCATCAGAACTAGATAATCAAGTCCTAACTGCTACAATCCGTTACTCAAGTAAGGGGCAGGAAACCAAGCAGGAGCAGGTGAAATTATTTACACGTTTCGGGCAGGAGATTGAATCGCCTTTGGTCGTTGATACATTTGAACAGTATTTTGGGGATAGTAGTCTCCTGCATCAAGCTTACTCATCAAATGGCGATAAGATTGAGATCCATTTATCCGAACATCAAAAGCAGGGTGGTCAATATGGTATGGTTTACGACTTTGAAGTTGGAGATAAAGGTTATGCTGGTCGCCAAATTTCCTTTGAGAAAAACTGGCAAGGTACCAATGCCCTAACCTTTTGGCTCAAACATACTGGTTATCCACAACATTTAACGGTTCAAATCCGAATTGGTAATGTCAGCTATGAGAAAAATATTGCACTCAATGAAGCATTTGAGGGATTAGTTACCTTGCCACTTGTTGAGTTTTTACCAGCCGCCTGGGAAGGCAATCAAAATGCGCGTATTGACCAAATTGGACTAGGTCAGGTAACTCAATTTGCCTTCTATTTGGGTGGGGAGAAAGGAAAGGGAACTCTCTATATCGATGATATTCAAGCAATAAAAATTGAGGGACTACCAACAATAGCAGATAAATATGATCCAGCAGAAGCAAGTTATCAACCAATGATTTATAGTTTCTTAGAAGAAGTTGGCAAATGGAATGGTCCTGATTTGAAGATAGAAGAAGGGCAATTACTTGCGACTATTTCGGGTGCTAAAGACCAGAAAACAGAAATCAACCTCCAGGATAATCAAGATTTATCCAGCTATAATTGGTATGTGGCTAAACTAAGATCGTCAACCCCTATTCAAGCAAAACTATATGTCAAAGTCGGAGATAGTTGGCAGTGGCTGAACAATGAAATTGTAACAGTCAGTGATCAATGGACTAGTTTACAATTTGACTTGTCAGGTGTAGCAGAGCGAGCAACTACACGTGAAATTGGTATTGAGTTCTTGGGAGAAGGTAATGAAGATCAAGTTCAAGTATATATTGATCAAATTTCGTTCGTCAAAGACCTAGAAGAATTGAAGGAAAACATAGATCAAGAAAATCCTGTGATAGAGGAACCAATTGATATAGATCAGAGTTCGCAGGAGGAAAATCCTAACAATGAGAATGGAAAGGAAAACATATCGTCTGGCGATACAGAACAGAATATAAAATCAATTAGTGATAAACTGGGAACTATCCCTACAGTACAAGAGGTAAACCATCTAATGGGAATTACAACTAGTCAGAATAGTTTGGATAGTAAGTCAGATAGTTCTTCTTCAACTAGTCAGAATAGTTTGGATAGTAAGTCAGATAGTTCTTCTTCAACTAGTCA
>CAUTRO010000220.1:0-2730 GCA_963540685.1 uncultured Streptococcus sp. | reverse complement strand
CCAATGAAGCTGGCCTGAAATTTTACGAAGACCTTTTTAAGGAATGCCACAAGTATGGCATTGAGCCCTTGGTGACCATTACTCACTTTGACTGTCCCATGCATTTGATCACCGAGTATGGAGGCTGGCGTAGTCGCAAGATGTTGGACTTTTATGAACGTCTCTGCCGGACCCTCTTCACTCGTTACAAGGGCTTGGTCAACTACTGGCTAACCTTTAATGAAATCAATATGATCCTCCACGCCCCCTTTATGGGAGCAGGTCTCTGCTTCGAAGAAGGGGAGAATGAGGAGCAGGTCAAATACCAGGCGGCTCACCATGAGTTGGTGGCTTCAGCCATTGCCACCAAGCTAGCCCATGAGATTGATCCGAACAACAAGGTCGGCTGTATGCTGGCAGCAGGACAACATTACCCGCATACCTGTGTTCCGCGTGATGTCTGGGCGGGTCTAGAAGAAGACCGCAAGAACTATTTCTTCATCGATGTGCAGGCGCGTGGGGAATACCCAAACTATGCTAAGAAAGAGTGGGAACGTCAGGGAATCACGGTTGAGATGACCGAACAGGATCTGCAATTGTTGAAAGACTATACAGTGGACTTTATTTCCTTCTCCTACTATGCCAGTCGGGTCGCTTCAGGCGATCCAGCTGAAAGGGAGAAAACAGCGGGCAATATCTTTGCTTCTCTGAAGAATCCCTACCTAGAAAGTTCAGAATGGGGTTGGCAGATTGATCCTCTTGGTCTCCGTATTACCCTTAATACCATCTGGGATCGTTATCAAAAGCCCATGTTTATCGTGGAAAATGGGCTTGGAGCAGTTGATACACCAAATGAAGCAGGGGAGATTGAGGATGATTACCGGATTGACTACCTGGCTGCCCATATCAAGGCCATGCGGGATGCTATCCATGAAGATGGCGTTGTCCTCTGGGGCTATACGACTTGGGGATGTATTGACCTGGTCTCTGCCGGGACTGGAGAAATGAAGAAGCGCTATGGCTTTATCTATGTCGATCGGGACAATGAAGGAAAAGGAACCTTAGCCCGTTCGCGCAAGAAGTCCTTCTATTGGTACAAAGAAGTCATTGCGACCAATGGGGCCTCTGTAAACTAAATCAGCACTCGATCAGGAGGACTCTTTCGATTGATCGAGTGTTTTCTTTGCTACTTAGACTATGTTTATTTTACTAAGTCATCATTGTTTTATTTTCTTGCCCTTGAATAGCAAGGAGGGGAAATCAGGTCGGATAGCAATTTGTAATATAGACATTTATGAAAAAAATGTCCATATTACAAGTGTGTTACAATTAGATTTCAAAAATGTATTTTTTAAAGAAAAGACCTATGATAAAATGGATAAGAAGGCCGAATGAAGTAGGCGGACAACAATAAAAGGAGATAAACAATGAAGAAGATCAGTTTATTATGGAAAAACTTTTTGAAAAAAGGTTTTGCCATTTTAACGATTCTCATGATGCTAGGCCAGATTGGTCAAGGGGCTGTAACGGCCTTTGCCAATCAGCTAGCAGTTGGAGATAATGGAGCCTTGGATGTGACCCTCTTGTACGGGGACAAACAGGACCATCCAGGTGGCATGTCCTATTATACAGGGGATACCATGTCTGGCTATATCCAGATTACCCCTAAAAATTTGACAACTGATATTGACGATGTCACTATTACCTTGAAAGTGCCAGGCAAGTACCTCAGAGAAGTCAGCATTCCAGACTTTAATAGTGCCTCAGAGCATGATAAACCAACGGTCACAAAAGTTGGTGATGACTATTTAGTCACCCTTCATTTTAGCAATTACCAAAAATCAGAAGTGTTGACCTTGCCCTTTATCGGGAAGTTTACAATTGGCTATCCACCGACGAATTATTCGCTAGATATTACTGGGACCTTGAACATCAATGGTCAAGAAACAGCGCTCAATGATATCATTTGGAAGCCTAAGTACAATGACTATCGTTTCACCAAGTACATCAACCAAAACTTGAACGAAGCCATGTCTAAAGACTATGCGGAAGCCATGCCAGGTGTTGTCAAAGGTGAGGATGGAAAGGACTATATTGAGACACCATCTTCTGTTCCATTTGCCTTCCAATTGGACGGAATGCGTGGTCAATACGGTGGTCAATACCGTCAGTTAGAATCAGCAACGATCACTGATAAGTTGCCAACCTATACAGATAAGAACGGGAAGACTCGTACAGCTGTTCTCGATACAAGCAAGTCTGAAGGCTGGGTAGACAATGGAGATGGCACCGTTTCGAAGACTTTCCAAGCGGATGCAAACGACAATCCAGCAGCTTATCACCAAGAATTTATGACCAAAATCAAGGATACTAGTTACCTCTACTTGAAATTCCCTGATTTGGTCTTAGAAAAAGACCAAACTCTCAAGGACGTCCTTAGCAAGGATTTGACCAACACGGGTAGTCTAGTAGGAATTCCTGCCAACCGTGGAGAGGGCGAACCAGATATTACAGCAGAAGATTCCCTTATTTTCCGTTTGACTTCACGTGACCTTGAAGGTGCCGGAAGCTTTGCCAAACGGGCTGATGGAGATGTTTATGACTCAACAGACTACAAGGCTGCTAATTACAAGTGGATTCTAAAATTTCATAATAACACCCCTTCACCACAAAAGAATTTTGTTTTTTACGATGAGACTGTGGACCCTCGCTTGAAGTTTACCAGGATCGATTATAGTCGCCTGATGGAAG
>CAUTRO010000219.1:0-2739 GCA_963540685.1 uncultured Streptococcus sp. | reverse complement strand
ACTTAGACTATGAGAGAGAAGGGTTACAGGCTTGGAATACCAAGGTTAATCAAGTGCTACATGGCAAGGATAAATTGAAGGAGTAGCTTATGAAAGTCATTGATCAGGCTCTACTGAAAAAAGTAATCATCGAACGTCCTCGTTCTAGTCATAAGGGAGACTACGGTCGTCTTCTCTTGATTGGAGGGACTTATCCCTATGGGGGAGCGATTATTATGGCTGCCATAGCAGCTGTTCATAGTGGAGCGGGTCTTGTCACGGTTGCGACAGACCAGGAGAATATTCCTGCTCTCCATAGTCAGCTACCTGAAGCTATGGCATTTGCTGTGACTGACCAAGAGTTATTGACTGAGCAAATCTCCAAAGCAGGCGTTATTTTGTTGGGGCCGGGTCTTAAGGACAATGATCTAGGGACACATCTTGTACAGCTAGTTTTTGACAGGGTTCAGCCTCACCAAGTGCTCATTCTAGATGGTGGAGCCATTAGTCTCTATACCCGTTTAGCTTTGCCTCTCCCTCAAGCTCAATTAGTCTTTACCCCTCATCAAAAAGAATGGGAGGCCATGTCCGGTCTAGCAATCGCAGACCAAGGGGAAGAAGCAACAAGGCAGTCTCTGTCCCAACTTCCTCCAGCAAGCATTCTGGTTCAAAAAGGGCCTCAGACTAAGATCTGGGAACAAGAGCAGACAGATTATTACCAACTATCGGTTGGAGGCCCCTATCAGGCAACTGGTGGCATGGGAGATACCTTGGCAGGGATGATCGCGGGGTTTGCAGGTCAATTTCCACAAGTTAGCCTCTATGAGCGCGTGGCGGTCGCGACCTACCTTCATTCAGCGATTGCTGAAGACTTGAGCGAGGAAGACTACGTGGTTTTGCCGACAGCGATTAGTAAAGAAATTCCCAAATGGATGAGGAGTATTATCCAATAGGAAAAGCCGATAGAATGAGAGCTTCAGAACATGAAATCTGGGGCTTTTTCTGTAGGCCAAACCTGATTTTTCCTCCTATTTTTGGTATAATCAATACTAGAATTTTCAGTAAGAAAGGGGAGCCATGTCCAACTATTTATCCGTATCCAGTTTGACCAAATATTTGAAATTAAAATTTGATAAGGATCCTTATTTGGAGCGGGTCTATTTGACAGGGCAGGTCTCCAATTTCCGAAAACGTCCCAATCACCAGTATTTTTCATTAAAGGATGAAAAAGCCGTGATTCAGGCGACGGTCTGGGCTGGGGTTTATCGAAGCTTTGGCTTTGAGCTAGAAGAAGGCATGAAGATCAACGTCATCGGTCGGATTCAGCTCTATGAGCCAAGCGGGAGTTATTCCATTGTCATTGAAAAGGCGGAGCCAGATGGGATAGGGGCCTTGGCCATCCAATTTGAGCAACTCAAGAAAAAGTTGACTGAAGAAGGGCTCTTTCAGGATCGATGGAAACAAGCTCTGCCACAATTTCCAAGAAAGATCGGGGTTGTCACCAGTCAAAGCGGGGCCGTGATTCGCGATATTATCACAACGGTGAGTCGACGTTTTCCTGGTGTGGGCATCGTGCTCTACCCGACCAAGGTTCAGGGAGAAGGCGCTGCAAGAGAAGTGGTTGCCAATATTCAAAAGGCCAATCAACGGGATGATTTGGATGTCTTGATTATCGGTCGTGGGGGTGGTTCGATTGAAGACCTCTGGGCTTTTAATGAAGAAGCGGTAGTGCGAGCCATCTTTGAATCGCGGATCCCGATTATCTCCAGTGTTGGACACGAGACAGACACGACTCTAGCAGATTTTGTAGCGGACCGACGAGCCGCTACTCCGACGGCAGCAGCTGAATTGGCCACTCCAGTGACCAAATTAGATCTTTTATCGCATTTACAAAAGCAGGAAAATCGCATGGCAACAGCCATGTCCAATCGTTTGGCCTATAATCGTGAACGTTTGGCCAAATTAAGTCAATCGGTTATTTTTAGACAACCTGAAAGACTCTATGATGGCTACCTGCAAAAGATTGACCAGTTGCAATTGCGATTGAAACAAAGCATGCGCGATTCTTATGGACAAGGGGTAAATCAGCTTCAAGGGCTGCGTCATCGCCTAGAAGCCCTGTCTCCTTTGCATCGCATCGAGCGTTACCAAGACCGTCTGCTCCAAGATAAGAGAAACTTAACCAGTCGAATGGAACAAATCCTAAAAGAGCAAAAGACCAAGGTCCAAAGCTTATCAGAAGCCCTCTTGATGCTCGATACTAGTCGGATTATCGCGCGTGGTTATGCCATGGTCCAGCAAGAAAATCAGGTCTTGGATTCGGTTTCGAAAGTAAAAGAAGGGGATCCGCTGTCACTCATTATGAGAGATGGCCAGTTAGAAGTAGAGGTAAAACATGTCGAAAGAAAAGAAATTTGAAGAAAATTTAGCAGATTTGGAAGCCATCGTTCAAAAATTGGAGAGTGGAGATGTGGCTCTTGAAGAAGCCATTACAGAATTCCAAAAAGGAATGAAGTTGTCAAAAGAATTGCAAGATACCTTGGATCAAGCAGAGAAAACCTTGGTTAAGGTCATGCAAGCAGATGGTACTGAAGCGGATCTAGCATGAGACAAGAAGAAAAACGATATAGAGTAGAGCAAGCGGTTCGCTCTTTTTATGAGGAAAAATCCATCGCTCCCCATTTAGTGGACTCGGTCCTTTATTCGATCCAAGCAGGTGGAAAACGCCTGCGCCCATTGCTTCTTCTAGAATTGTTAGAA
>CAUTRO010000218.1:0-2759 GCA_963540685.1 uncultured Streptococcus sp. | reverse complement strand
TGACTGGTGATGGGGTTAATGATGCGCCATCACTTAAGACAGCTGATATCGGTATCGGTATGGGGATTACAGGGACCGAGGTTTCGAAGGGAGCTTCTGATATGGTCCTTGCTGATGATAACTTCGCAACTATTATCGTAGCGGTAGAAGAAGGACGTAAGGTCTTCTCAAATATCCAAAAATCCATCCAATACCTCTTGTCTGCCAATATGGCTGAGGTCTTCACCATCTTCTTTGCAACCTTGTTAGGTTGGGATGTGCTTCAACCAGTGCATTTGCTATGGATTAACTTGGTAACAGATACGCTACCAGCCATCGCCCTAGGTGTTGAACCAGCTGAACCAGGAGTTATGACCCACAAACCTCGTGGCCGTAAGTCTAACTTCTTTGATGGTGGTGTCTTTGGGGCGATCATTTATCAAGGGATCTTCCAAACTATGCTCGTTTTAGGTGTTTACGGATGGGCTCTTCTCTTCCCAGAGCACCAAAGTCATGCAGAAATCCACGCGGATGCCCTTACCATGGCTTTTGCAACTCTCGGTTTGATCCAATTGCTCCATGCTTTTAACGTCAAATCGGTTTACCAATCCATCTTTAAAGTGGGGCTCTTCAAAAACAAGACCTTTAACTGGTCTATCCCAGTTGCCTTTATTCTCTTAATGGCGACAATCTTGGTTCCTGGATTTAATAACCTTTTCCACGTTTCTCATTTGAGTTTGACGCAATGGTTGGTAGTCGCTGTAGGAGCACTTATGATTGTGGTTCTTGTTGAGATTGTCAAAGCCGTTCAACGAGCGCTTGGAAAAGATAAAAACGCCATTTAAGCACTATGAAAAGTCATCTTCGGATGGCTTTTTTGTATGCAGAAATGTCTGGGCATATTTCTTGAGTCCAGACTTGATTTTTGATAAACTAGACAACAGTTTGAAGAAAGGAAACTATATTATGAAAAAATTTTTTGCTGAAGTAATCGGCACATTTATGCTTGTCTTTATCGGGACTGGCGCTGTTGTTTTTGGAAATGGGACTGAAGGTCTTGGGCATTTAGGAATTGCTTTGGCATTTGGTTTGTCAATTATTGCAGCTGCATACTCTATTGGGACTGTTTCTGGTGCTCACTTGAATCCAGCTGTTTCTATTGCCATGTTTGTCAACAAACGTTTGTCTTCTAAAGACTTGGTTAACTATATCGCAGCGCAAGTGGTCGGTGCAGTTCTTGCATCTGCAACAGTATTCTTCCTCTTGTCTAATTCAGGCATGTCAACAGCTAGTCTTGGTGAAAATGCCTTGGCTAAAGGTGTAACTCCATTTGGCGGTTTCTTGTTCGAAGTGATTGCTTCCTTTATTTTTATCTTAGTCATTATGACAGTCACATCAGCTTCTAAAGGAAATGGGAAAATCGCCGGCCTTGTGATCGGTTTGAGCTTGACCTTGATCATTCTTGTTGGTTTGAACATTACAGGTCTTTCTGTTAACCCAGCTCGTAGTTTGGCTCCTGCTCTCTTTGTAGGTGGTGCAGCCCTTCAACAAATTTGGATCTTTATTCTTGCTCCAATCGTTGGTGGTGTCTTGGCAGCCCTTGTTGCAAAGAATCTCTTAGATACAGAAGAGTAATAAAAAATTGGTTCCTCGGGGACCAATTTTTTTATTATAGTTCAAGAATCGTCATGGCTTGGGAGAATTCATGGGCAAGTTGTTCTTTCTTGTACGCCTGAAATTCTGGGAGGTCTTTGATTTTGCGATAGCGTTTGTAGGGATCATACCGTTTTGGGAAATCAAATTGTGGGAAGTCTTCAAAGAATTGTTTGCAGAGTTCCCATTCTCGTATATAGCCTAAAGGTCTAGCATGATAGGTAATATTGTCGATCGTCCTATCTGAAATTCGGTGGTGGCTGTGTCCAAATATGACATCTCTGACAGGGAATTGACGAAAAAGCTCATGGAAGGTTTGGCTCCCGAGAAAAGCATTAAAACGTTCGAAATAAGGATGGCGCATGAGAAAATGAGCGTGGGGGACAAAGTGCATAGCGATGATCAAGGGTTGATCTACCAGCTTCAGTTCTTCTTGGAGCTCTCCTAAAAGATTTTGAGTAATCTCTGGATCGGTCCCCTTTCGACAAAGGCGTCTATCAAACCAAAACAGATTCTTAGTTTGAAGGTGTTTTTGAGGAGAAATAGCGGGAACAAAGCTATAGTCATACCAACCCGAAAAGGCGAGGAGAGTATGCTTGGAAAAGGAAACCTTTTGAAATTCAAAAGGTTTTATGGCTTCTTCTGATAGGCCCAGCATATCATGGTTCCCCAAACTAAAGGTTACCGGGAGTTGGTGTTGAAGTTGAGCTAAAAAGTCTTGTGAAATCTTTTCAAAGCCGTTGGCAATATCTCCTGCGATATGGAGGTGTTGAATCTCTTCTTGTTTGAAAAGGGCGGTAAGGGTCTCTAATTCTTCTTGGCCAAAGAGGTTCGAATCAATATGTAAATCGGACATAAAAGCTACTCTTGTCATGCTACCAGTCTAGCATATCCGATTCTTTTTTTCTAACAATTAGGTTACAAATAAATAGAATAGCACTGATCATAAGCTGAATTGATAATGGTAAACCAGTAGCCCCCATATTGGAAGGTGGGCAAATAGTGAAGGTTATGATATAATAGACTAGATACATAGAAAGAGGTACTTATGGATATTTCAGAAATTCGTCAAAAAATTGACGCAAATCGTGAAAAATTAGCTTCTTTCAGGGGGTCTCTTTGACCTC
>CAUTRO010000217.1:0-2769 GCA_963540685.1 uncultured Streptococcus sp. | reverse complement strand
AGAAGTCAGATAGTAGGTATATCCATGATTTCATTTCTATTTATACTAGCAAAGAAGGGTGGTTTTGAAAATGAAACGAACCAATAGAGAGAGCATCGAAACGATTTTTACCGAAGCCTTGGCTATTCCAAGCTTCACCAACACTGAGACAGAGCAAGGAATCGAAGCCTACCTGGATCAACGAATTGCCCAGATCCCCTATTTTAAGGAACATCCGGACCACTTTGGGTGCTATCAGGTGCCACAGGATCACTTGCATCGGTCGGTCAATTGGGCCTTGGTCGATAAAGGTAAGAAAAAAACAGTGATTCTTTTCCACCACCATGATACAGTCGATCTTGAAGACTATGGAAAGTTGTCGGAGATTGCGCTCGATTCTGATAAAGTAGCAGCAGCCTTGAAAACACTAGATATGCGACCCGAACTTCAGGATGATTTAGCTTCTGGTCAATGGAAATTTGGCAGAGGGTCTTGCGATATGAAAGCGGCTTTGGCCCTTCAATTAGGGGTTCTAGAAGCCTATGCGCCGGATCCTTCAGGAGGTCAGGTCAATCTGCTCTATCTCTCTGTTGGAGACGAGGAATCCTATTCACGTGGGATGCGGGGAGCCTTAGGCCTACTCACAGATTTACAGGAAAAGTTTGACCTGGATTATGTATTAGCAGTGGATTCTGAACCCTTTGAATCAGGGAGTGACAAGGAGAAAGTGCTTCATATCGGAACTGTTGGGAAACTCATGCCAGTCGTTGTGACCCAAGGCGTCTTGTCCCATATGAAGGAACCACTCAAAGGGATCAATGCTCTGTCTCTCCTGATAGCAGTTGCATCAAAATTAGACCTTCACCCTGATCTATCCGACCAAGCCCTGGGAGAGCAGTCTCCTCTTCCTTCTTGGTCTTATCTGAGAGATTTGAAGGAGCAGTATGATGTATCGACCGTGCTCTATGCGGCTGGTTATTTCAGTGTGTTGCACTTGAAAAAAACACCCCAAGAACTCCTAGAGCGGATTTATGAGCTTAGTCAGGAGGCCTTGGATGCCTTTTACAAGAAGTATGAACACTTGCAGGATCAGGCTGGCCAAGACCACATGATTGCAAGGCCAAGAGTCATCACCTATCAAGAACTAGAGGAACGTTGCAAAGGTATAGAGGGCTACCAAGCCTTTAACGAAGCTTCCATCAAAAAGTCCGAACACGATTTTCGTAATGGAACCAGCTACCAGAGCCTTGCGATTCAGCAAATCCAGCGACTTCTAGAGTTTCTCGGAGACAAGGATCCCTTGGTAGTCATTGGCTTTGCGCCCCCATATTATCCTTCCATGAATTGCCGTTTTTTGGACAATACTGAACTCAAGATCGAGTCCTTGATCGCAGATTACCGCCAATATCTGGACCAAAGAGGTTATAGTTTGAAAGTCGAGGAATACTTTATGGGGATTAACGACACCAGCTATTGTGCCTTGGAAAAGGATGTGGCTTCTTATCAAGTCGTCCTAGATAGCCTAGCCACTCCGGCTCAAATTTATGATCTGGATCTGGATAAAATTGCTCGAATTCAGGTTCCAGCGATCAATCTCGGGCCCTGGGGTAAAGAATTGCATAAGCGAGGAGAGCGGGTCTACCAAGAAGATTTCTTGGCGACCATTCCAAACTATCTGCTAGATCTGCTCTATCATTTCGATGATCTTTTATCAACAGAATAAGAAAAAACGGTCTCAATGAGGACCCATAAGGGAGTTAACATGATTACATTTCACGGAGTTACCAAAGATTACGATGGGCACATTGCCCTCAACCACTTGGATCTGACCATCGAAGATGGACAAATTGTTGGCCTGATTGGACATAACGGAGCCGGCAAGTCGACGACCATCAAGAGTTTGGTCAGTGTGATTACCCCAACTACTGGATCCATCGAGGTAGATGGTCAGGACCTTTATAGCCATCGGCTGGCGGTCAAAAAGAAGATCGGTTATGTGGCAGATTCGCCGGATCTTTTCTTGCGTCTCACAGCTAATGAATTCTGGGAGCTGGTTGCTACTTCTTACGATATGAGTCAGCAAGACTGTGATCAACGCTTGGAGGAGCTTCTCGGAATCTTTGATTTTCAGAGCCATCGCTACGAAGTGATTGAATCCTTTTCCCATGGGATGCGCCAGAAGGTCTTTGTCATTGCAGCCCTTTTGTCAGATCCAGATATCTGGGTCTTGGATGAACCGATGACCGGTTTGGATCCACAGGCCTCTTACGATTTAAAACAAATGATGCGCCAACATGCGGATCGAGGAAAGACGGTTATTTTCTCTACCCACGTCTTAGAAGTAGCCGAACAACTCTGTGATAAAATCGCTATTCTCAAAAAAGGAAATCTTATTTTCTATGGGACGATCGAGGAATTGAAGGGCCAACACCCAGACCAAAGTCTGGAAAGTATCTATCTCAGCCTAGCAGGGCGCAAGGAAGAAGGTGGCGATCATGCGTCTTAAGATCATCCAGCAGCTGGTCAATGTCAATATTATCTATGCCAGCCAGCCAGCCCAGATTGCCAGATTACGTGCCAAACAGGCCAAAAAACCGGACGTCAAACTCAATGTTGCCCGGAAATCGGTGCTCAACTATCTTTCTTTAGGGTTTTTCTATTTCGTCATATTTGGCTTGCTCTTTAGCATCTATGATTTTGTCCATCAACCAGCCTTCTTTGTCAATATGGTTGCCCTCTTTTCCTTGATGACCATTTCCCAAGGCTTTATGAGCTTTTACAATGTCTTTT
>CAUTRO010000216.1:0-2773 GCA_963540685.1 uncultured Streptococcus sp. | reverse complement strand
GCGGTCATGGCATGTGTCCTGGTTGACAGGGGATATGCTCATTCTATAGCGGGTGTTCAGGGCGTACGACGGAGGGGGGAAAGGCAAGCGGTTGATTGGTGGGCGGACTCAACTAGAGCCGTTCAGACTGTCTTTGCTTCTTGGGTGTGGCAGAAGCGCCATGTTCTGGTGAGACCTACCAGTGATCTGGATAGCAGACGGTTCAGGCGTACCTGACTGCCCATGCGACAGACGGCCGCTTGCAGTTTTGTAAACTGAACTGTAAAGTAACGATTGGCAGCATTCCTCCTGTCAGGTCATGCCCTTATAACGCCCGTCGTCAAACGGAGTCTGCTGTATGGGAACACCTCTCAAGAACCCACCTGTGTACCTTGTGCTGACACAGGTACAGTTCAACCCGATCCTGGCCTTGGAAGATCACTTAAAGGCCATTCAGGAGTCCTTCCGCAAGGCGGGATATCCGGACTATGTACCTCACCAATTCACGTTCGTGCAGTTGCCTGGTGACGAAGGAGGTGTACCACAACCCGTTCAGCGAAATTTCTACCAGTTTGGTAATCCGGAACAGACTCATACCTTCTTGCTCAACAGCCATGGCTTAGTGCTGCAATCGAGTTTCTATGGCCATTTTGAGAAGTTTCAGACCCTTTTCCTGGAGGGATTGGAGAGGGTCCACCAGATCGTCAAGCTGAATTTTGTCGAAAAGGTGGGGCTACGTTATCTGGATCGGGTCATGCCAGCTTTCGATGAGGTGTTGGACATCTACCTGCAGCCGACAGCACGTGGATTGCCCTCTCCCTCTATATCAGGTGCTGCCCGTCAGCACGCTTACATGGAAGCTCTGCATCAACTTGGCCAGATCCAGCTGACAACCAGAGTCATCATCCAGGCAGATGGGGCACTTACTCTGCCGGCAGATATTCAGACGTTCAACATGCGACTGGAAGAGCGCTTTACTGGCTATCATGGCCCCAGTGCTACGCTGGACAACGACGCATTTTTTAGTGAACGTGAAGCTTATGATGCTACTCAGGTTGGGAAGCGTCTGCAGGATCTTCATGACGTGATCAGTGACGCTTTCCGTTCTATTGTCACGGACAAGGCTCTCGAACGCTGGGATCAATGATGTTTGCACCAGACCTTCACGTACCTCCTCAGGCCATGGTGCCTGTCTCCATTCAGGTGTCAAGGGGTTTTGAGCATTTTCCCCTCTTTGATATGGGGGGGACTGGCGGCATAGCCGACGTTCGTTCCATAGTCAGACGGCATGGTTATTCTCCGGTTGTTGTCAGCACTGCACTGTTTCTTCCAACCGCCAACAGGGGTGTTCCGGATACTGAAAGGCCTTCTGCTGCGCGCTTGATGCAGGAGGTTCAGGATGGTTTTGGGCGGACATTTTCGCACCTACCTGCCATTTTTGGCGTGTCTCGTCAGACGCTGTACAACTGGCTGAAGGGGGAAAATCCTAAAGAGATTCATCTGCCCAAACTGGAGCAACTTGCTGCCGCCGCACAGATATTCGCTGAACAAAGGGTCAAGGTCACTGCGCAAGCGCTGAATCGCCGTCTCGATCGGAACTTGTCATTTATCGAATTGCTGGCACAAGGCGCCGACGGTAAGAGCATGGCTGAGAGGCTAATTCGGTTGGAGGCGACAGGTCAACGTAAACGTCGACAGCTGTCTGGGTTGCTGGGCAATGCAAAAATTCGTGATGACGAACCGGATCTGATCCGGAAGTCGTTCGATGAATTAGTCTGAAAGGACGGGTGAGCGTCATGAGCGCAGCATGGACGCGCGATATGCCGTGGCGTCAGGGGGCTATTCTTCCTGGCGACGCATTGCAAGCGTTGGGTCTGCAAGGCAAGGGTTCGCAAGACCATGTCCTATGTGTAATGGTGATCAGCCATGATTGTGACTTGGCCAACAGTAATCTTGATCAAGAACCCAACGTAGAAGTGATCGTTGGACAAAGGCTTGATAAGGGGGATGGCAACTACTATTGGGCAAAGTCTCCGCGTACGCTGCATATTGATGCTGAGCATAATGGATCACAAGTTGTCATCGAGTTGCTGGCTACAAAGCGTGACTTCATCAAGAAGGTAGATCTGGCGCCGTTTTCTCCGGATGGCTCTTGGGTTGTCCCCAGTGAATCTTGCTCGGCTCTTCGTGTTTGGCTAGCGGCTCGGTATAAGCGAAGCGCATTCCCGGATGAATTTGTCAGGTTGCTTTCGCGGAACAAACTGGATGGTAGATTGGTTTCGCTTCTGAAGGATGACGGGCATCATGTTTCATCAGTCTACTTCAGTCTGGCAGAGACTAATAAATCTGGTAATGGCGACGAGGTATCTTATGATCTGGTAATAGTGCTGGCCTTTTTGCCGGGGGAGGACCCAGAAGCAATGCAGGAGCGCATGGATGATCTGGCTGCTCGAATCACTTCGGAGTTTGAGAATAAGCTGTTCGATACAGTTAAGGAGTCATGGAAGGGGATATGCCTGAAAGATTGTATGGCTGTCTCAGAGGACGACATGACCCTGTCTGAGGCGAGACGTTTTCAGTCGTGGCGCTTGGACTATTTGTCTGTTAAAGGTGTTGAGAGCCATGCGATGCCAGTGAATTGAGCGGCCTTGGGGTAGGTGGTCTCAATTAGGAAAAATACTGACCAAGGTATGGTTCGAGCCTTTCTGGGCGCTCAGATCAGAATGCTGTCGACGACCCCCGGCCGGGGGGTGCGGGGCGGTTCGTGGATCATCTCCAGCAGTGATGTTTCCAC
>CAUTRO010000215.1:0-2778 GCA_963540685.1 uncultured Streptococcus sp. | reverse complement strand
GCAAGCGCGGGGAACGGTGTGCGGTTGTGCCGCTTCTCACAGCCAGCAGGCTGGTCCATCCCCTACAGAAGAGGAACCATAGGATTCTACAGGAGTGAGTTGGAGATCTGGATCCAGAACGCAAACGTCCCAAAGCCATCAGGCCTTACAATTATCTTTGGATTGTGCTAAAGTGAGATCCTGTTAGGAGTTTCGACAGGAGCTATGTATGAGTCGGTTAGTCAGTCTGGTCATTCTTCAGATGTCTGTTGCGATGGAGTGGGCGCACGAAGGTGGGTCGGAGGTATCGTGGATGAAGGCAATTGCGTTAATAGGATGTGTAGTCATAAACACTAAGGGGAAGATTTCAGTTACTGAGAACAAGACCGTTATTCATTGGAACTAAACCATGAATCTCATCTCGGATCCTTGGCTTCCCGCCCAGCCCAAGTCGGGTACTGCGCGCAAGATCTCGTTTGCTGATCTGGCAGACAGTGATTTGGTAGACATCAACGCTCCGCGTCCGGATTTCAGGGGCGGAATCTATCAGCTACTGGTCGGTCTTCTTCAGCTTTCCATGGCACCTGAAGACGAGAGTGAGTGGAGGGATCTTTACCAAGATCCACCGAGTCGTGATGACCTTGCCAAAGCGTTCAGCACGTATCAAAACGCCTTCGAGCTGGAGGCGGATGGTCCTGCCTTCATGCAGGATCTTCTGCTTCTGAAGACAGCCAACCTGGAGCCGAATCAGAACTCGGTACGCGATCTCTTGATTGATGCAGGTTCCGATAGCAACCTGTATTTCAACAAGCACAAGGAAGACTTCGCGCTGTGCGAAAGCTGCTTTGCTCAGGCCTTGTTCACGCTGCAGATCAATGCGCCGTCGGGGGGCAGGGGCGTCAGGACCTCACTGCGGGGTGGCGGCCCCATTACCACCTTGGTCGTACCCGTCGATGAAAGCCCTGAAAAGCCGTCCACGCTGTGGCAGAAGCTCTGGCTCAATGTGCTGCCCAAGGAAGCTTTGAATGACAGCTATTCTGATATCAAGAAGATCGGCGAAGTACTGCCTTGGATGGCTGCGACTCGGACCAGTGACGGTAGCGATGGTGTAGAGACGACACCGGAATCGGTCCATCCGCTTCAGGCTTACTGGAGCATGCCCCGTCGTATCCGTATCGACACATCGACCATTGACGATCACGGAAACTGCTCCATCTGCGCGGCCAAGGGGGTCCGGACGATTCGTCACTATCTGACCCGGCATGGCGGAACGAACTATACCGGGAACTGGCTGCATCCCCTGACACCGTACAGTCTTGACTCCAAGGGGGAGAAACCGCCTATTTCCATCAAGGGAAGGCAGGCCGGAAAAGGCTACCGCGAGTGGTTGGGGCTGGTTCTGGGGAATGATGATCATCAACCGGATGCCGCAAAAGTCACACGGCATTTCAATGAGAAGCGTTCACGGAAGGAAGGGCGAAAGGGGTACAGGTTGTGGTGCTTCGGCTACGACATGTCAAACATGAAAGCCATGTGCTGGTATGACAGTGCCTTGCCGATTCATGAGCTCGATGCCAGAAAACGGCTGACCTTCATCGGTCGAGTGAAGGACGTTCTGGACTCGGCGGAAGGCATGGCCTATGCGCTGCACAAGCAGGTCAAGTCGGCCTGGTTCAACAGACCAGGAGATGTCGGCTCTGAACCTGCCGTGTTCGACAGCTTCTGGGAGACAACTGAGCCTCTGTTCTACAACGCGCTGAACGGCCTGTCGGATCTGTACGGGACCAAGGACGAGGCAGATGAAGCAGGCAAGCTTACTGCGGTTTACAAGGCCTGGCTCAACGAAACAAGGCGCGCGGTACTGCGGCTGTTCGACCAATGGGTGCTCAGCGCACCCATTGAGGAGCAGAACATGAAGCGGGTCGTCGAGGCTAGGGCAGATCTTGGCAAGGAACTGAATCTTGGCAAGCAGCTCAAGCCATTGTGGGATATCGTGGATCCGAATCGGGGTAAGAAGACAAAAGCGAAAGGGAAATCGAAATCATGAAACCCAGAAAGTTCAGGATGAGCGAGAAGCAGCGTCAATGGGTTCGAGACTGGTGGAGGTCTCTGCACCCCAGAGATCAGGACCAGGACGCTCTGCCTGGCGAACTTCGCGGCCAAGGCAGGGCAGATCGTGCCCGTCTGCGGCGTTGCCAGAACGCCGAAGAACTGCTTTCCAACACTGCAACCCTGTTGTTCGCACGTCGGTTGATTGCCTTGGGAGGCAGCAGCAAGGCGTTTTCTGACGAGTCCCAAGCCTATGAACAGCTTGCCTGGGTGGCGGGAGCGTTGGCGCATGTCAAGGAGGATCCGGGTGACGAACGAACGTTGGCGTTTCGTCTGGGGAAAGGCCTCGGCGGAGAGCGTCCTGCAATGAGCGAACTGCGCTTCCAGTCGCTGCAGGCTGCGGCCACGACGGAAGACTACTTCCTTCATATACGTCGTGCGATCCAGCTGGCGGACAGGAAGACCGACGTTGCACGGCTTGCCGATGACCTGTTTGCCTGGCAGCTGGAACATGGGCAATCGGCCTTGCGTGCCAGCAGCGGTGTCAAGTTTCACTGGGCTTATGACTACTACCTGAGCGTTGGCCAAAAGGCCGATGCCGACGAACCGGAATCGATCAAGGAGAATCTGCAATGACTCAATTCATCCAACTGCATTTCCTTACCTCCTACCCGCCCGCCAATCTGAACAGGGATGATCTGGGCAACCCCAAGACAGCGCGTCTGGGAGGCGTGGAGCGTCTGCGGGTAT
>CAUTRO010000214.1:0-2788 GCA_963540685.1 uncultured Streptococcus sp. | reverse complement strand
GTGATTCATTGGATTTAGAATTCGATACATGTCAACCTCCTTTTATATCTTAAAGATATATGATTAAAAAAATGACCACAAATGAACTAGAAAATCAGCTGATTTCTAATTCATCTGTGATCATGCCTAAAATTACTTAGTAACACTCACCTTTTATTAACTTGTAATTAAATTATAGCACAAGCAAATTTATTTGTAAACCCTTACAGTAATTTTTTTAAACATTTTTTTAAAATCAAGAACAAGGTCTCTAAAAGAAAAAACTGGAAGACCTTCTCCCAGTTTTTGAATGTTGCTTTAGGAGGCAATAATTTTTTGAATCTTATACGCGTTCTGTCCAAGGTGTTGCTACTTTAGCCAAGACCGCGTTCAATTCTTCGATATTTTGACGACCTTCTGTACGAAGCCATTCGCGAGCAGCTGCTTCCCCATCTTTGATGTAAGCTTCTACTGAACCTGCCCATGTCGCACGTCCACAAAGAACACCGTTGAAGTTCGCACCAGATTCATGAGCAAATTCCAAGGTTTCTTGGAAGAGTTTTGCAGATACACCGGCACTGAGGTAGATGTATGGAAGGTTGGTTGCTTCTTCTTGTTCCTTGAAGAAAGCAGCGGCTTCTTCACGACTATAGACAACTTCTCCTTCTCCAAATCCTTCCACAAAGTTCACATTGACTGGAACTTCCACTTTCAAGACATCGATATTGAAACGAGGATCTGAGAAGACTTTCATAGCCTCAATCACCTTACGTGGTTTCACTTTCGCATATTCAGCTGACGTAGCATCCGCAATTCCTTCATCATAAGCCAAGATTTCAAGGAAGAATGGAATATCTTCTGCAACACATTCAGAACCGATGCGTTCGATATAAGCTTGTTTTTCTTGGTTGAGTTCATCTGCACTGTCCACATCATAGTAGAGCAAGAATTTCACAGCATCTGCGCCTTGTTCTTTGATGCGTTTTGCTGACCAGAGGTTAAGGCAGTCTGGTAGACGCTTGGTGCTTGATGTATCGTAACCTGTTTTTTCGTAGGCAAGTAAGAGACCAGCATCTTTGTCCAAGGCTTTTGTAGCAGGCAGGCCATATTCTGGGTCCAATAACATAGAGGAAGCATATTTTGTCAATTCATCTGCTACAAGGACTTTCAATTCTTCCATTTGTGCGACAGTTGGCTCAGTGTCTTGGTATTTAGCCATCAACCGTTTCAAAGCGCCACGTTGGTCAAAGGCCAAAGCTGAAATGACACCATCTTTTGTGCTGAGACGTTCCATATACTTGCGTTTTTGTTCTGTTAATACCATCTTATACCTCTTTTACTATTAATTGTTGATACAAGGCATCATAATGCCCTATGTTGACATGTCCTGTTTGTGCTTCTTGCGCATTTAACATTCCAAGCACATTTGCTTTCTTGAGCAAGTCTGCGTCACTCTCATGATGATAGAGACCAGATGCAATCCCTGCAACAGTAGAATCTCCAGATCCGACTGGATTGACGACATCGATCTTAGGAATATCTACCTTATAGAAGACATCCCCATGCTTAGCGAAAGCGCCATTTGCACCAAGGGAAACAATCACCCATTCGATGCCATCAAAGAGAGAATCCTGAAGGACTTCTTTTAAGTCTTCCACATTCTTACTCACTTCTTTTCCTAACAACTGAGACAACTCTTCGTTGTTTGGCTTAATGACCGTAGGCTTGACAGCTGCTCGAAGCGCTGCTTCCAAAGAAGCACCGGAGCAGTCGAGCACAACTGGTTTTCCAGTTTCTCTTGCAATCTTGACAAGACTCGCATAGTAATCGACTGGTAAACCTGCAGGAAGACTTCCTGAAATCGCAACAACTTCCACTTGGTCAATCAAGTGACGATAATGATCAAGGAAGCCTTGGCCTTCCTCTGCAGAAATGGTCGGTCCTTTCTCTAGGATTTCTGTTTGCTTGCCTTCATGAAGGATAGCAATACAATTTCGCGTATCTCCAGCAATTTCATAGAAGCGCTCTTCAATGCTTTCTCCTAAATGATCAAGAATGAATTGACCCGTTCGACCACCAAGTAGACCCGTCGCTGCCACTGGATCCTGGATCTCAGAGAGCACACGAGTGACATTTAACCCTTTTCCACCAGCTGTTTTACTCACCTCTGTTACCCGATTGACGGTATCCAATTGGAGATGATCCAAAGGATAAGAGATATCAATCGATGGGTTCATTGTGACCGTTAATATCATACGTCACCTCTTAGTCGTGGTCCTCACCACGGTCCCATTTTTCAAGACATTCTGTAAAGAAATCAGCATCCGCTTGATGAGCATTATGGGTTTCCACATGTTGGATCTTAGCGATCAATTTCTTGTTTTCGTCAGATGGTTTGTATTCAGCGTGGATGAACGCTTCAATGATATCGCACATAAGCAATTCACCAGTGATTTTACCACCAAATCCGATGACATTGGCATTGAGTTCTTCTTTGGCATAGAGAGCAGTTGTCATGTCCCGAACCAAGGCTGAACGGATACCAGGTACTTTATTCACCGCATTGTTAATCCCAACACCAGTACCACAGATACAAACACCAAGATCTGCTTGGCCACTTGCTACGGCTTCACCGACTTTCTTACCAAAGATTGGATAGTGGGTACGTGTATGGTCATAGGTTCCAAAATCGAGCACTTCATATCCTTTTGATTTCAAAAAATCAGAAACAGCCATTTTTTCATTTGTCACAATGTGATCACAACCAATTGCAATTCTCATTTGAATTCTCCTCTCATTAGCACATCTT
>CAUTRO010000213.1:0-2795 GCA_963540685.1 uncultured Streptococcus sp. | reverse complement strand
GTATAGAAATGTCTAGTAGAAATAATGATCAGAGCTGGAGATCTCTTCCTTCTTCCCAAAAATAAAGTAACCTACTACCAGGCAGACGCCGAAGATCCTTGGTCCTATTACTGGATTGGCATCAGTGGAACCAAAGTGAGTGATTTCATGCGTTTTTCAACCCTGCATGAAAAAGGCTTTCTAAAGAAAACAGAGGTGGACACAGAGAGAATTGGCCAGTTTATGGAGCAGCTTGTCCACAAGGCTGAGGCATCTAAGATGACCTCACACTACCAACTCCACCTTCTCTCTCAGATTTATGAACTGCTCTTTCTCATCAGTGAAGTGGCTCCTGATATCCATCGGAACCATCCATCTCCAACCTATCAACTCTACCTGACCTGCAAGCATGTGATTGAGACGCATTACACTAAAGAGCATTTGAGTATTCAAGAGATCGCTGATGACCTAAATGTCCATCGCTCCTATCTCACAACTGTTTTTAAGGAATTTCACCAGATCTCTCCCAAGGAATTCTTGCACTTGGTTCGCATGCAACGGGCCCAGCATCTACTGACCAACACAGACGAAAGCATCAAGATTGTTGCCTACTCCGTTGGCTTCTCAGACCCCCTTTATTTTTCAAAGGCTTTTAAGTCCTATAGCCAACTCACCCCTAGCCAATACCGTAGCAAACATAAAATTTAGTAAAAATTTATTTCTTTTTATTAATATTTAGAGTATACTGGAAGTAGAAATCAATAAAGGATGAACCATGGCAACGATTAAAGACATTTCAGAAAAAGCAGGCGTTTCTCAGGCAACGGTTTCTCGCGTCCTCAACCAGGATGCGACCTTATCGGTTGGCGAAGACACGCGCAGCCGGATTCTTCGTATCGCTGAGGACCTGCATTACCAAAAGAAAAGCCGCAAAACTGTAGCTCAACCAGTCCAAGACTCTCATAAAATCGTCATCTTTGAATGGTACACGCGCGAAGAAGAATTAGATGATCTCTACTACTATGCCATTCGGATGGGCTTGGAAAAACAAGCCCAGGAATTAGGCTATGAGATCTTTCGTATCTTCAACAAGGACGATTGGTCGTTGATTCAGGAGGCAGATGGCATTATCGCTCTTGGGAAATTCAGTCCCAAGACCATTCAAGATCTGGAAAGCTACGGCAAACCCCTGATCTTTGTCGATTGCAATACCCTCTATCTGGGGCATTCATGTGTGACGACAGATCTAGAAGATTCTGTAATCACCGCTCTCCAGCATTTCCTTGCGCATGATCACAAGGAGATCGGACTCTTGGTTGGTCAAGAAGAGACAGCAGATGCGACACCTCTTCAGATGGATCCCCGTCAACGAAGCTTTCAACAGTTTCTCACGGAAAAAGGGCTTTATGAGGAGCGCTTTGTCTCTGTCGGCCAGTTCTCGACTGAGTCGGGCTATCAGATGATGGAGCAACTGATTCAAGAGTTAGGGGAAGACTTGCCAACTGCCTTTTTCATGGCTAGTGATGCCTTGGCTGTCGGTGCTCTTCGGGCCCTTCAGGAGCACCAAATCGCTGTACCCGATCGTGTCAGTATCATTTCCTTCAATGATACTTCGATTGCTAAGTATGTCTTTCCTGCACTCTCTACAGTGACCGTATACACTGAAGAAATGGGCAAGCAAGCCATTCAGATGTTGCGGCAAACCTTTCAAGGAAGCCAACCAAGTGTTCCCTATATGGTCAAATTAGCTACCAAACTGACGATTCGAGACAGCAGTCACTAGGAGGTCTTAGTCTTATGAAAACACACGAAATCCTCTTTCAAACCCTTTCTCAGGCAGATGATTATGTCAACGGGGAGCAGTTGGCAAAAGAATTAGGGGTTTCTCGCACCTCCATCTGGAAGGCTATTCAGCGCCTGGAAAAAGATGGGGTCGTCATCGAATCTCTAAAAAAGAAGGGGTATAGACTGGTCTCAGGCGATATTCTGCTTCCTGACGTTATCGCAAGCAATACCCAGTTGACCGTTACTTTGAATGAAGAATGCCATTCTACCCAATTGGACGCAAAATTAGGTATAGAGGCCCATGAAGAGGGCAAGGCTCTCTACCTAGCCAAGTCCCAATCCGCTGGAAAGGGCCGCTTTGGTCGTGACTACTACTCTCCCGATCAAGGCGGCATCTATATGTCCCTTCATCTCAAGCCCCAACTGCCACCTGCGGAGCTTCCCCCTTATACCTTGATGGTCGCTGGAGCCATCTATAAGGCCATAAAAAACCTGACCCTGATCGATATCGATATCAAGTGGGTAAATGATATTTATTACCGAAATAAAAAAATTGGGGGAATATTAACCGAAGCCATTAGCTCGATTGAAACTGGTCTTGTCACGGATGTCATTATCGGAGTCGGCTTCAATTTGGCTATCTCGACTTTCCCAGAAGAGCTAAAAAATAAGGCTGGTTCCTTATTTGAAGGCCCTTGTCCCATCACCCGCAATGACCTCATCAGCGAGATTTGGACGGAATTTCTTCAAACGGATATCGATGAACTGGTCTACCTCTACAAAGAGCGCTCCCTGGTCTTAGGTAAGGAAGTCCGCTTCGAACAAAATCAGATCAGCTACCAAGGCCTGGCCAAGGATATCTCAGACAGTGGACAACTACTAGTCCAACTGACGGACGGCCAAGAACGCTGGCTCAACAGTGGAGAAGTCTCCCTCAAGCAGTGGGATCTATAAAACAGACCAACAGCTCAAAAAAGAGAGTGGGACAGAAATCGGTAATTCGTTAGAATTCGATTTCGTTGTCCCACCTC
>CAUTRO010000212.1:0-2810 GCA_963540685.1 uncultured Streptococcus sp. | reverse complement strand
GACAATCCAAAGACAATTGAGAGGCTAGGACTTTTGTCCCAGCCTCTTTTTTGATTAGACTTGTCATTTTTGTAGGAGAGGTCTCATTATTCGGATTTGGATAGAAAATTCAGAAAATTTGTGATTTTTACTTGAAATATTTCCCAAAAATGGTATGATAGTAGCATGCTAATTTGAGAAACAAAGTACTGGAAAGGAGAGACATGGAGAAAATTACCTTAGAAACTGCGAAAACCGGTTCAGAACTTGTCCTTGAAACCCTGTGTGATTTGGGAATCGATACGATTTTTGGTTATCCTGGTGGAGCAGTTTTGCCTTTATACGATGCTATCTATAGCTTTGAGGGAATCAAGCATATTCTTGGACGGCACGAACAAGGATGCTTGCATGAAGCTGAAGGCTACGCCAAATCAACTGGAAAGCTGGGTGTCGCAGTCGTCACTAGTGGACCGGGGGCTACCAATGCTATTACAGGGATTGCGGATGCCATGAGCGACAGTGTTCCTTTATTGGTCTTCACTGGACAGGTTAATCGCGCTGGAATTGGGAAAGACGCCTTCCAAGAAGCGGATATTGTGGGAATTACCATGCCGATTACCAAGTACAACTATCAAGTGCGTGAGACGGCAGACCTTCCGCGGATTATTACAGAAGCTGTCCACATTGCGACAACGGGTCGTCCAGGTCCGGTCGTCATTGACCTTCCAAAAGATGTCTCAGCTTTAGAGACAGATTTCATCTATGAGCCAAGCGTGCATCTTCCAAGCTACCAGCCGACCATTGAGCCCAATGAATTGCAGATTAAAAAGATTTTGAAGCAATTGAGCAAGGCTAAAAAACCAGTGCTCCTCGCTGGTGGTGGTGTCAGTTATGCTGGTGCATCAGAAGAGTTAATTGCTCTAGCTGAGCGCTATCAGATTCCAGTAGTGACCAGTCTCTTAGGTCAAGGAACAATCCCAACCAGTCATCCTCTTTTCCTTGGAATGGGGGGAATGCATGGGTCTTTCGCAGCCAATATCGCTATGACAGAAACAGATTTCATGATCAGTGTTGGTTGTCGCTTTGATGACCGTTTGACAGGGAATCCAAAGACCTTTGCGAAGAATGCTAAAGTGGCTCACATCGATATTGACCCTGCAGAGATTGGTAAGATCATTGCAGTTGACATTCCAGTCGTTGGTGATGCGAAAAAAGCCTTGCAACAATTGCTGGCAGAACCAGTGGTTCATCTGAACACTGAAAAATGGATCGAAAAGGTTACCCAAGATAAGAACCGAGTCCGTTCATATGATAAGAAAGAACGAGTTGTTCAGCCACAAGCTGTGATTGAACGAGTTGGAGAGTTGACCAAGGGAGATGCCATTGTCGTAACGGACGTTGGACAACACCAAATGTGGGCAGCTCAATACTATCCTTATCAAAATGAGCGCCAATTGGTTACTTCAGGAGGCTTAGGAACCATGGGGTTTGGTGTTCCTGCAGCTATTGGAGCGAAAATTGCCAATCCAGATAAAGAAGTCGTTCTCTTTGTCGGAGATGGAGGCTTCCAGATGACCAACCAAGAATTGGCTATCTTAAATATCTATAAGGTTCCGATTAAGGTTATCATGCTCAACAACCACTCACTTGGGATGGTTCGTCAATGGCAGGAAGCTTTCTATGATGGACGAACATCCGAGTCGGTCTTTGATAGCCTTCCAGATTTCCAATTAATGGCTCAAGCTTACGGCATTAAAAATTATAAATTTGATGATCCTGAAAGCTTAGACAAGGATTTAGAAGTTATCACAGAAGATGTACCAATGTTCATCGAAGTAGATATTTCTCGTAAAGAGCACGTTCTACCGATGGTACCTGCTGGTAAGAGTAATCATGAGATGTTGGGGGTGAAGTTTAATGCGTAGAATGTTAACAGCCAAACTTCAAAACCGCTCAGGTGTTCTGAACCGCTTTACAGGAGTCTTATCGAGACGTCAAGTCAATATCGAAAGCATTTCTGTTGGTGCAACGGAAAATCCTAATGTATCGCGGATTACCATTATCATTGATGTTGCCTCACATGATGAAGTGGAGCAAATCATCAAACAGCTCAACCGTCAGGTCGATGTCATTCGTGTCAGGGATATCACTGATAAACCGCACTTGGAACGCGAAGTGATCTTGGTGAAAGTTTCTGCACCTGCTGAGAAGCGGGCAGAGATCTTGGCCATCATCCAACCTTTCCGTGCCACTGTGGTCGATGTAGCTCCAAGCTCTATTACCGTTCAAATGACGGGAAATGCTGAAAAGAGTGAAGCCCTTATCCGGGTTATTCGTCCTTACGGAATCAAAAATATCGCCCGCACCGGTGCAACCGGATTTACTCGAGATTAATTCTCGACTGAAAATTGTTACCCTCGCCTAAAAAGGCAAAATAAAATAGAAAAGAGATTTTACTTATGGCAGTTCAAATGGAATACGAAAAAGATGTTAAAGTTGCAGCATTAAATGGTAAGAAAATTGCTGTAATCGGTTATGGCTCACAAGGACATGCACATGCACAAAACTTGCGTGATTCAGGTCATGATGTCATTATCGGTGTGCGTCCAGGTAAATCATTCGATAAAGCAAAAGAAGATGGTTTTGATACCTATACAGTAGCAGAAGCGACTAAATTGGCAGACGTGATCATGATTTTGGCTCCGGATGAAATCCAACAAGAATTGTATGAAACTGAAATTGCGCCAAATCTTGAAGCGGGCAATGCTGTTGGTTTTGCACACGGATTCAATATCCACTTTGAATTCATCAAAGTTCCAGCGGATGTCGAT
>CAUTRO010000211.1:0-2814 GCA_963540685.1 uncultured Streptococcus sp. | reverse complement strand
AGTTGTTCTACCTGATCTTTATTACCAAAAGTTCCTGGCAAAGGTTTTTTTGCTACTTTCCCCTTTGATATTTTATAGGAATGGTATTGAAATTGACTGATTCGATCACCAGATTCATATTCGATTTCAATCGCAGGATAACGAAAATCTGTCGTTCCAAAGCTCGGGATTTCTTGTTTGATATGCTCCAAGGAAGTCAATTGACTCCCTTCGTTCAAGTTGTTGGATGGGCGAATCTCACGTTCAATAAGAAAACTAAAATCCTCCTGATGCGGAATCCTATCTCCAAAGTACAATTGTTCGAGCACTCCCGTATCTTCCATTACACGGAAGATATAGCTTACTTGTTCATTTTGTAAGTGAAATAGTTTTTGATTGTCATCAATAAAAATCATGTGACATTCCTCTTTTCGAGTTTTTGATAAAATTGGATTGTCTTGAAATACAATCCCGGAAGTATCATCCAACCAATAATATTTTGAGTTAGAGAGTACCAAAATAAAAGTAGTAAACAGAGAAGAAGACCTAGAGCAAAGATCCAACTACGACGAAACCAAGTTAGGGTTTGTTCTCCACTATTCTCTTTAAATTGGCTATAAATGCTTCCTATGATAAAGCAGATAGCCCAGAAGAGTGTAGATCCAAGAAAAAGTATCCGGGACATATCTCCCATCCTCTGGATAAACAATAACCAAGAGGCTAGACTAAGAGTCCAACTAGTTGATAAGAGGAAAGAGAAAAATCGATCTGAACCTGAAGCCGGTACTTTTCGTTTGAGAAACCTTAACAAGGAATGTTCTGTCGATGAAGTAGACTCTACATACAAAAAAGTTAATTTCATTGCAGGAATCCAAGCATAGACAAATCCCCTTTTAAAGAGTGTCGTCCAAAATACTAACGATGCTTGGGCAACCAACAAACAAGTATCCGCAAACAGTTTGAGTTTCGATTTTTTCTCTGTCATCTAATTCACTCCTTCTGATTATTTGACTGAACCAGTTACTCCATTATAGATGTATTTTTGTAGTGTCAGGAAGACAATCAAAATAGGTAAAATTACAATCACAACACCCGCCAAAATAACTGGCCAATTTGCCCCATAAGGGCCTTTAAAGGCAAAAAGAGCTGTTGAGATAACCTTCAAATTTCTATCTGGCATATAAAGGTAGGGACTATAAAAGTCATTATAGACACCAACCCCTGAAATGATAAGCATAGTGACGAAAGGGGCCTTCAAATTTGGAAAAATAATGCGCCAGAAGATTCCAAAGTACCCTGCACCATCTAGAAAAGCTGATTCATCCAAGGAAATTGGGATTGAATTCAAATATTGAAGAAATACATATACTGAGATAACATCTGTACCTAGATTCAGTAAAATAACTGACCAAATCTTATTGAACAATCCAATAGAATTAATGATTTGGAAAGTAGCTACTTGACTAGTAATCGAAGGAATCAGAATTGCCAGTACGAATAATGCTAAAATCGGTTTATTCAATTTAAAATCAAATCGACTCATAACATAAGCAAACATTGAAGCCAAAGTCAGCTTTCCTAACATACTTACTACAAATATAATCAAAGTATTTTTAAAACCCAATAACATTTGGCCACCGACGAAGGCTGTTTTGTAATTAGAAAAATCAAGTGTCTTGGGTAATTCTAAAACGCCACTCGTTAAAAACTCTTGATTAGATTTAAAGGACCCAATAAAGACAACTAAAATCGGTAATAGAGTTACAATGGATCCAGCTATTAAGACAAGGTATTGAAAACATTTCCCTACCGTGATTTTTTTGCTTTTCATGCTTTCCGTTTCCTTTCTTGCGTAGCGTATTTTTGAATAAGTGAAACAACGATGACAATCACTAACAATATAACCGCCATAGCAGAAGCTAATCCGACTTTATTATACTTAAAGGCTGTGTCGATAGTCTGAATAACAAATGTGGTTGTCCCATTTGAACCACCCGTCATGATATAAGGCATATCAAAGGCGCTAAGGGAACCACTAACTCCCAAAATAATATTTAAGAAGATGATGTTTCGAATACTTGGCATAATGATGTATCGAAACTGATTCCATCTATTAGCACCATCAATCTCAGCTGCCTCATATACTTCAGGGTTGATAGACTGGATTGCTCCTAAATAGACAAGAAAGTTAAATCCAGTATAGCGCCAAACTGATGTGAAGGCAAGGGAAATATTATTAATCGAGCGGTCCCCTAGCCATAAATGAATCTGGTCTCCAAGACCGATTGCTTTCAAGACTGTATCAAGTGTCCCGTCAACCTTAAAAAAGTACAGGAATATAAAACCAATTGCTACTCCATTAAGCAAATATGGGAAGAATAAGATCCCTTTCCATAGATTGGCAAATTTCACCTTGAATGAAAGGATAGTTGCAAAAAACAAGGCTATCCCTAACTGGACGAAGGTCGCTAGAAAATAATAGAGACTTGTTTTAAAAACGGTAAAGTAGTTCGGATTTGTCAATACAGTTTTGTAGTTTTCAAGACCTACAAATTTGGGATTTGTACTATAGCCATTCCAGTCTTGTAAACTATACTGAAACATTAGTAAAACTGGAATAATAGTGAAGCAAAAAATCACAAGATTCTTTTCGAAATTCTTCCCAAATGATTTTCTCACCATACGAATCCTCCTTCAATAGATAAGGGAGCGGAATGCTCAGTATCATCCTTCAGTTTCCACTCCCGTATTTGATTAGTTTGTTGCTATTTTTGAAATTGCGTCAGACCAACGTTGGTTGAAATCTTTCATGATATCTTCAAAGCTTTCTTTTGA
>CAUTRO010000210.1:0-2818 GCA_963540685.1 uncultured Streptococcus sp. | reverse complement strand
GGCTATCGATCGTCCTTCCCTTAGCTGGATAAGCCAGACTGTCGATCAAGCTTTCTTCCGTGTCTTTCTTGCGAAAGAAAGGTGCCCCCTCCCAAGCTTTTTTCAGCTTTTGCGCGAGGCGGATGGCCGTCAGAAATTTGGTTGCCCAAATCACCACCATCAATCCTAAGATCCCAAGCGGGATCCAGTTCACATTTCCTTCCATGCACTATTCCTTTCCACTCTGAGGCCAGTCCAAGTGAACATGTTCCTTGATTTCTCGGTAAGCCGTGTCCACTCTCTCCTTGGTCTCCTCATCCAGCTTATCGCGGTATTTGCCACCCTGGATAAAATCTTCCAAAATATAGGTCTGGTACTTGTACAACTCATAGCCTTCAGGAGAATAGGTCCCCCTCGGAGTTCGACTAACCCAGGTTGGATGAGCAGTAGCCGTCTTAATCTTTGTCTTGCGGCCGACCTTTTCGATGGTCACATCCATCAAGACTCCTCGCTCAGTCCATTGGGCCGTCTCCACGTCTCCCATGGTTTCCAAACGCTGATTAGAAAGGAAATTCCCCATCGAGTAGATGATGAGCTTGTTTTGACCATCTTTATTGACCACTTCAGCAGGCTCTACAACATGGGGATGTCCGCCAAAGACAATATCAGCTCCCCATGAAATCATCTTATGGTAGAGCTCTTTTTGCTCTTCTGTCGGCTCCAACTGGTACTCGATTCCCATCTGGGGCATGACAATAGTAATATCGGCCTCTTGCTCTGCCTTTTGGATCTCCGCCTTCATCCGCTCTTCATCCAGGTCAGACAAGACATCGGCCTGCTCTTCTGGAGTAAGGGTCGCTTCCATCCCATTAAAGCCATAAGCATAGGCTAGAATAGCAATCTTGATGCCGTTGACTTCCTTGATCACCAAAGGGGCCTGGCCTCTCTTCTCATGCGTGTAGACACCGACAGGTGTGATACCTGCATCTTCAAAGGCCTTGGCTGTCGAATAGACCCCTTCTAGACCGGAATCCAAGATATGGTTGTGTCCCAAATCCATAACATCATAGCCAGCATCCTTGATCGCTTGCACCACTTCGCTCGGCGCATTAAAGAGGGGATAGCCTGCTAAATAATAGTTGGGATCGATCGTTCCTTCAAAATCGCCTATAGCGAGATCGGCCTTTTGTAGCCAAGGTTTGACATACTCATAATTTTCTTGGAAATCATAGGTCCCATCATCTTTTTGTGCACTCATATAGACCAGATCGTGGTAGAGCTGGTCACCATTCGCCATGATTCGCGCTGTATGAGGAATCTGGTCAGCCGGTGTTTTTGCCTTGTACACAACTTCCGGTCGTTCGGTTGCGGTGATCGGAAAACCTTGGAACTTTTGCACCCACAAGATGGCACTGGCCACGATAAAAACGACGGACAAGAGCACATAGACAAACTGTTCATTAGTCAGCTCAATCCTTGAAAAGAGACGATCAAAAGCCAAATCAAAGGCCGTTGACAACTCTTTTCCCATCGTTTTGATGGTCCCTTTCACATTCTCCCACTTCTCTATCATTTCTACCTCTTCTTCGTATCCAGTTTCTCCAATAATCCACCAAATCCACCAACAGATTGAGTTTTCATTGAAATACTTTCTCTTCATTGTATCACAATTTTCTGGAGGAGAAAAAAAGTTCTGCAAAACAGAACTTTTAAATGATTGGATGGCAAAAGAATAGCTTCTTCAAACCAGAAAATGTCATCATGATGTTTACTATTGCAAGCATCTACTGAAACTTTCTTCTATTATCTCAATGCTGGCAACAAATAACCATAACCTTCCTGCTCCATTTCCTCCTTAGGAATAAAGCGCAGAGAGGCCGAATTGATACAGTATCGAAGGCCTCCTTGATCTTTTGGTCCATCGGTAAAGACATGTCCGAGATGGGCATTGCCTGAGCGGGAACGAACTTCAATCCGCTCCATCCCGTGACTATGATCCTGGTAATAGTGGACAACATCTTTCGCAATGGGACGGGAGAAACTTGGCCACCCACAGCCAGATGCAAACTTATCCTTAGCAAAGAAGAGAGGCTCCCCCGTCGTAATATCCACATAGATGCCCTCTTCAAAGGTCTGATCATAAGCGTTTTGGAAAGGTCGCTCCGTCGCACTTTCTTGGGTGACTTGGTACTGCTCTGGTGTCAGTTTTGCCTTTAAGGTTTCTGGATCTGGTTTCTGATAGGCTGCCGGATCAATCAAAGGCTGTTCAGCATCTGTCACATCGATATGGCAATAGCCTCCAGGATTCTTCTTGAGGTAGTCTTGATGATAGTCCTCCGCCAAAATATAGTGGCGCAAGGGTTCCAGCTCAACTGCGATCTTCCTTCCCAGTTGCTTCTCTTCTTCCGCAAACACTTGGGCGATCACCTCACGATCTGCCTGGTCTAGGTAATAGACACCCGTCCGGTACTGACGGCCTCGGTCATTTCCCTGTTTGTTAATGGACAAGGGATCGATCACCCGGAAATAGTAGAGCAGAATCGCTCGTAGGGAAATCTCATCTGGATTGTATACGACCTGTACGGTTTCCGCGTGGTCCGTTTCCTTGATTAACTGGTAATTGGTCGTTTCTACCTGGCCATTGGCATAACCCACTGTCGTCTTTTCTACACCAGGGATCCGTGAAAAATACTCCTCCAAGCCCCAAAAACAGCCACCTGCTAGATAAATCTCTGCCATCTTTTTCCTCGCTTCCTGCATTCCCTACACGGAACGCTTGACATTTATTAGCTCCATCATAATCCAAGAGACTCAGATTTTCAAGGATTCTGCATCAAAA
>CAUTRO010000209.1:0-2837 GCA_963540685.1 uncultured Streptococcus sp. | reverse complement strand
CCTCAAAGTCTCTCTCAATTTTCTTCAAGGCTACTTGTTTTTTCGCTAGGAAGGCTTCTGCTGCCGTTGCAGGTTTCATTCCCTTCATCCGCTTTTTCGTCAAGTTCTCAATGATTTGCAGGTAACCCATTTCATTTGGCGATACAAAGGTAATGGATTGTCCTGTTTTCCCAGCACGACCTGTCCGTCCGATCCGGTGAACATAACTTTCTGGATCTTGCGGAATATCGTAGTTGTAGACATGGGTCACACCTGAAATGTCCAAACCACGTGCCGCAACGTCTGTTGCCACCAAGACGTCCAAGTTCCCATTTTTAAAGTCACGAAGGACACGAAGACGTTTGTTTTGATCTAAATCTCCGTGAATCCCTTCTGCTCGGAAACCACGGATCTTCAAGCCACGGGTCAATTCATCGACCCGGCGCTTGGTACGACCAAAGACAATGGCAAGTTCAGGCTGCTCGACATCCATCAATCGGGTCATGGTATCAAATTTTTCGCCTTCTTTGACACGGATATAGTATTGATCGACCAAGTCCGTTGTTAATTCTTTGGCTGCAATCTTCACGTGTTCAGGCTCTTTCATAAACTGAACACCGATCCGCTTGATCGCTTCTGGCATCGTTGCTGAAAAGAGTAAGGTTTGGCGTGTTTCTGGGACACGGCTGATAATGGCTTCGATGTCTTCCAAGAAGCCCATGTTGAGCATTTCATCTGCTTCATCCAAGATCAAGGTTTCAATCTGATCGAGTTTCAAAGCCTTGCGCTTGATCAAATCAAGCAAACGGCCAGGTGTTCCCACAACGATATGAGCGCCTGACTTCAAAGCCTTGATTTGTTTTTCGATGCTTGATCCACCATAGACAGAGCGAACTTTTACACCCTTGCTACGTCCAAAGCGGAACAATTCTTCCTGACTTTGAACCGCTAATTCACGCGTAGGGGCAATAACAAGGGCTTGGATCGCCGTATGATCGACATCAATCTTCTCCAAAGTCGGAAGACCGAAAGCAGCTGTTTTACCAGTCCCTGTTTGCGCTTGTCCAATGACGTCTTTGCCTTCAAGGGCCAACGGAATGGTTTGTTCTTGGATCGGGCTCGCTTCTACAAAGCCAGCTTTTTCAATTTCTGCTAATAATTCAGCAGATAAGTTAAATTCATTGAATTTCAATTGATTCTTCTTTCTAAAAAGTGGTGCGAAGCCACTTTATCACACTTCTTCTCAATGCGAAAACGCACTGATTGCGTAGGAAGTCTCCTTCCCGGTTACCTGTCGCAAGACTCATCTAAAGGAAAATCCAATCACTTCTTTGATAGAATTCCCTTTGGCGAAAAATGTTTTCGCACTAGCGAATTTGGTTGACTAGAGTCGTTTTTCAAACGAAGAGTCACCAAGATCCTCCTTGCGGGAGACTGACCAACAGAACTTTCTAGTTGTTTCATCTCACCAGCATTTCTCTCATACAAGTTTGCAACTTATCTAGTATAACACAATGGGCAAACAAATGATAGTCAAAGGAGAATAATTTTATTTTTTAGGAAAAATGTTTAATAGCTTGAAAATAGTATAGAGGGCTGTTTATCCTAGATTTAGCAGACTTTTTTCTGACAGAGTTCAAAATCACCTATTAATAGGAGTATAAAAAAATTGTAAAAACTTTTATTTTTTGGTAGGTCTTATCTTGCGTTTTTACAAATAGATATGTATAATACAATTAGTATCTAAAATATTTCTGTATAAAGAAATAGGATCATTTTATCTGATTCAACGATTTATGCTAAGTTCTAATTTATTTAGAAACCACTCAGTACTATTAAATCTACTCCTACTATTTCCAAGAAGATTTTGTACAGTCGATGAACTATTCACACTGCCCCTTCTTTGGAGAGGAGGGCAGGTGTCTAGATGGTTCCTATTTCTCAGATTATTCTAGATACGAAGAGGCTCGGATTTCTCCAAGCCTCTTTTTTATCTTTTTTTCACAATCCACCGCATGACCTTTGCCAATATGAGCCATAAAATAAAGCTACATACGGATACATAGATCCAAGCATTGGGATCCTCTGTCATCGGAAGAGGGATATTCATTCCAAAGAAACCTGTGATAACGGCTAAGACCGCCAACAAGGCTTCAAAGATGGTTAGGGTGGTCAAGTTGTCATTCAAGTTGTTGTTTAGGATATTGTTGTAAGATCCTGACAACTGTTGCAAAACGTTGGAAATCAACTCAGTCATTGAAACCAACTGACGCGCTTCGATCATGGCATCATCAAACTGCTCTTTTTCAACATCATCCATCCTGCGATAGATGGCATGCGCTTTAATATGCTCTAGCAACATCCGATTTTGCTTGGCCGCTGCGACTAGATAAACCATACCGGTCTCAAGGTCAGACAAGGCATAGAGATTCTTGGTCGTCGTTGTCTTTCGAAGCAAACGATTGAGTTCATCTTTGTGCTTATCTAAGCGATCAATAATCGGATAATAAGCATTACTGATCATTTCAAGACCTGCAAAAAGCAACTTATAGATCGACAGCTCCTCATGGCTTTCCAAATAGCGAACCATTTGTTCAATAATATAGGCATTGTCCTGGTTACTGATGGTCACGAGTCGCGTATCTTGAACGATAAAGGTCATGGGGATGGTTTCATAGTATTCCTTGTCCTTTTCCAAATCCAAAACATTGTAGATAAAGGTGATCGTACCGTTTTCTCGATTGTAATCCATATGGGCACGTTCGTTCTTATCCATCGCGTACTCAATGGTTTCTTTGTCAATCTCGTATTTTTTATAAAGATATGAATTTTCAGCAATCATATCCGAGTTGATATTG
>CAUTRO010000208.1:0-2839 GCA_963540685.1 uncultured Streptococcus sp. | reverse complement strand
GTAGTAGCCTTGGAGCACCGAAATCATCGCCCCGTTTGGATTGCCCCATTTGGTATTGGTCATCCCCATTTCTTGTGAGTACTGGTTCATTAGATCCAAAAATTTATCGGGATCGTTGTCTGTGACAAGATTAGCTAGCATAATCACAGCAGCGCTTGAAGATGGCACAAAGAGCATCTTGAGCAATTCAGATACCTTATATTGGACACCAGCAACGATCGGAGAATTGCTCAGAAGGTTATTTTCTGAGATGGCTTGGTCCGCTTCAGTGGCAGTGACAACGGTATCGTAAGTGATTTTTCCTTCTTTGATTGCTCGAAAAACCACGTAGGCACTCATGAGTTTGGCCATGCTTCCTGAGTCCCGGACCGTGTCGATATTGTCTCCGTATAGAATGGCTCCAGTATTGGCATCGATGACGATGTTAGCCTTAGGTTTGTAAAAATCATCCAATTCTAATCCAGCATCGGCTGCGATTTTCATCACATCTTCTTGTTGGTAGATGTCGTCCGCAAAAGCAGTAGAGATAGGGCCCAATGTCAAGACTCCTACAAGGAGGGACAAGAGGCTGTGTTTTAGTCGTTTGTGTATGTGTCTCCCATAATTCATAGATTCCATTATATCATACAGGCCAGGGATTCAAACGGAAAAAATTCTAGAAAAAGCAGAAAGTGAAAATAAGAAAGAAGAAAGAGAATAATCCCACAATAAAAGCGTTTACATTCCCCTAGAAAGTGCTATAATTTAAATTGAGTATAACATTTTTACAATGAGGTGATTTATATGAATAAAGGAAAGGTACTCTTAGCTACCAGTGCACTGCTTTTATCAGCTGGTATCTTAGTGGCTTGCTCAGGTGGAAAATCTGGAAGTTCCGGCGGACAGACGTTTAGCTATGTCTATACCCAGGATCCAGATACCCTCGACTATTCAATTTCCAATAAAAAATCGACTTCCGAGTTTACTGGAAATGCTGTAGATGGCTTATTGGAAGTGGACAAGTATGGGAACTTGATTCCATCTCTTGCCAAAGACTGGACCGTTTCCAAGGACGGCTTGACCTATACCTATAAGCTCCGCGAAGGTGTCAAATGGATGACTTCTGAAGGGGAAGAATATGGAGAAGTCAAGGCCCAAGACTTTGTGACAGGTCTCAAACACGCAGCAGACAAGAAATCGCAAGCGATCTATCTGGTTCAAAAATCTGTCAAAGGCTTGGATGATTATGTTTCAGGGAAAACATCTGATTTCTCAACCGTTGGGGTGAAAGCTATTGATGATTATACCGTTCAATATACCTTGAGCCAGCCAGAAAGTTTCTGGAATTCCAAGACTACGATGGGGATCCTGATGCCGGTCAACGAAGAATTTTTGAAATCTAAGGGAGACGACTATGGTCAAGGAACCACTCCGTCTAGCATCCTTTACTGCGGTCCATATTTGATCAAATCCATCACTTCTAAATCTTCTGCGACATTGGAAAAGAACCCAACTTACTGGGATCCGGATAATGTCAAGATCAGTAAAGTGAAGCTGACTTATTATGATGGTCAAGACTCAGAGTCTCTGATCCGTGGATTTGATAACGGCGATTATACAGTTGCCCGCGTCTTCCCGAATGGTTCCAACTATAAGAGTGTAGAAAAGAAGCATAAGGACGATATCGTCTATACTGACCAAGGTTCCTCAACCTATAACCTTTCCTTCAACATTGACCGTCAGGCCTATGAAATCACAAAGAAGACCACCGATGCTCAAAAGGCTTCTACCAAGAAAGCAATCTTGAATAAGGACTTCCGTCAAGCCATTATGTTTGCCTTTAACCGCAAGGCTTATGTAGCGCAAACTAACGGGGAAGCAGCAGCCAATAAGGTGATCCGGAATACCTTTACGCCACCAAACTTTGTCCAAATCGATGGCAAACAATTTGGTGATGCAGTAGAAAAAGATTTAGAAGCATATGGGGATGAATGGAAAGGGGTTTCTGTCGCAGATGGAAAAGACACCCTCTACAATCCAACCAAGGCCAAAGAAGAGTTTGCCAAAGCCAAGGCAGACCTGCAGGCTCAGGGAGTAGAATTCCCAATTCATTTGGATCTCCCAACTTCTTCGACTTATACGGAAGGAATCAAACAAGCCCAATCCTTTAAGCAGTCGGTTGAATCTACACTGGGAGCAGAAAATATTGTCATCGATCTGAATATGGTTTCTGAGGATGATCTGCAACGGGTAACTTACTTTGCTGAAAATGCCTCCCAACAAGACTGGGATCTGAACAACAACTTGGGTTGGAGCCCAGACTATACGGACCCATCTTCTTACATTGATATCACGAGTGGTAAATCTGGCGAAAACGCCAATGCCTACTTTGGATTCGATGCGGGTACGGACAATGCGGCAGCAAAAGCAGCTGGTTTTGATGAATACGATCAATTAATTGAAGATGCTCAAAAAGAAACCACAGATGTCAACAAGCGTTATGAAAAATATGCTGCGGCTCAAGCTTGGTTGACCGATAGTGCCCTCTTAATTCCGATTCATTCAGATGGAGCTTCTCCAGGCGTTCGTAAGACGGTACCATACTCTGCAGCCTTTGCTTGGACAGGCCACAAGGGTCAATCCTTCAACTATAAGTATTTAGAAGTTCAAGACAAGGTTGTATCTGCGAAAGACTACGACAAAGCGCGTGAACAATGGAAGAAAGAAAAAGAAGAATCCAATAAAAAAGCGCAAGAAGAACTTGAAAAGCATGTGAAATAGACTTTTCTTAGAGAAAACAGGATGAAGAGTGGGACAGAAATCGGTCATTCGTTAGAATTCGATTTCGTCGTCCCACCTC
>CAUTRO010000207.1:0-2863 GCA_963540685.1 uncultured Streptococcus sp. | reverse complement strand
CTTGCCATTTGCCATATCTTCAAACAAGAGATAGAGCGTCATGAGCTTACTCATGCTGGCCGGATCTCTGACTTCATCGATATTGTCTTTCCAAAGAACATTTCCCGTATTGCCGTCAATAATGAGCGAAGAGTGTGGACGGTTAATGGCTTGGACATTGTCATTTGGATACATCTTTTGCGCCATATCCACTAATTCATCCGCACTCGCTAGAATTGGCTGGCATAACAGACTCAGAAGGAGGCAAATAGACATCAAATATTTTTTTATCATAAACTTTTCCTTTAAACAGACTAATCAGCTGGAGGTTGAAACAAGCTTCGAACCTTCATGCTCTTTCTTCTTGTCTCCCAGTAGATGAAAATAGCCAATCACAGCAGTTAATTACTTGTATTGTACCATACTTTGAAGCAGAAAAAAACCTATCTGGCCCGAATAAATCGGCGATAGGTCCTGTTTATTAACGACTTAACAAGCTCAAAGCTTCCTTATCCGCAATAATGGTCACATCTGGGTGTCCTTGAAGGGCACTAGCGGGCACTTTTTCTGTCCGTTCACCTTCTACGGTTCCTTTAATCGCTTGGGCTTTTGATTCCCCATAGGCAAACAAGACAATCGATTTCGCAGCTAAGATATTGGCAATCCCCATCGAAATGGCTTGGGTTGGTACATCTTCGATCTTATCAAAGAAACGAGAATTGGCCTCAATCGTAGAGGCATCCAACTGAACTAAGTGGGTCTGACTATCAAATGATGTCCCTGGCTCATTAAAACCGATATGCCCATTGCGTCCAATCCCTAGGATTTGAAGGTCCACTGGATGGTCTTCGAGGATTTTGTTATAACGAATCACTTCTTGATCGGCAGATTCTTCTACACCCGATGGGAGATAGCTTTCTTTGAACGGTTTGGCATCAAAGAGATTTTTTTCCATGAAATAACGATAAGATTGGGGGTCCTCTCCTGTTAACCCTACATACTCATCCAAATTGACACTAGTCAAACTAGAAAGATCCAAATCACTTTCGCGAATTTGTTTATAAAATTCAAGAGGACTGCTTCCAGTCGCAAGACCTAAGGTTTGAGCACCTTCCTGTAATCTTTCTTTCAATATATCAAAAGCAACTTTTCCACCCTCAATTTGGTCCTTTACTTCAATAATTTTCAATGGATAGACCTCCTATTTCTCTATGCTTTTATTATATGGTATAGACCAATTTTTGTCAAGTGAAACCGCTATCTTTTTCTGGCATTTTTTTCATTTTCAAGTCGATTCGTGATATAATGAAAGGTATGATTGTATCTCTCTTATTCATCATTTTTTTGATTGGACTCCTTGTGTTTCTCTTATCTTTCTTGATTCACCAAAGGAAAATTCTCAAAGTCCTGATCATTTTGATAGGAACCTGCCTGATGCTCTTAGCTATCGGGACAACCATCTATCTACTCACAAATTTATTATAAAAGGAGCGCAAATGAATACCAACGACTTTGACTTTGATTTGCCTGAAGAACTGATTGCCCAAACCCCTCTTGAAAAACGAGATGCCTCCAAACTCTTGATCCTGGATCGAAAAACGGGGCAATTCCAAGATCGTCATTTTGATGCAATTTTGGATGAATTGGAGCCAGGAGATGCTCTAGTCATGAACAATACGCGCGTACTGCCTGCCCGTCTTCACGGCGTCAAGTCAGAAACAGGTGGTCACGTCGAATTCCTTCTCCTCAAAAATACCCAAGATGACTGTTGGGAAGTCTTGGCAAAACCTGCAAAACGATTAAAGGTAGGTGCCACAGTCAGCTTTGGAGATGGCCGTTTGACTGCCACTGTCGAGGAAGAATTGGAACATGGAGGCCGTATCGTTCGCTTCCACTATCAAAACATCTTTTTAGAAGTCTTGGAAAGTCTTGGCGAAATGCCACTCCCTCCCTATATTCACGAAAAGCTTGCTGACAGCGAACGCTACCAAACCGTTTATGCTAAAGAAAATGGTTCTGCTGCAGCCCCAACAGCAGGTCTACATTTCACCCAAGAATTGCTTAAAAAGATTGAAGCAAAAGGTGTTCATCTTGTTTACTTGACCCTTCATGTAGGGCTTGGTACCTTCCGTCCAGTATCAGTGGACAATCTCGAAGACCACGAGATGCACTCTGAATTTTACCAACTTTCAGAAGAGGCTGCTGCGACACTTCGTCAGGTAAAAGTTGCGGGTAAACGCATCGTAGCTGTCGGAACAACTTCTATCCGGACGCTTGAAACGATCGGAAATAAATTTGCTGGTGACATCCAAGCGGATTCAGGTTGGACCAATATTTTCATTAAACCAGGTTATGAGTGGAAAGTCGTCGACGCTTTTTCGACCAACTTCCACCTTCCAAAATCAACTTTAGTCATGTTGGTTTCAGCCTTTGCTGGCCGTGAATTAACCCTGGAAGCTTATCATCATGCCATTCAAGAACGGTACCGTTTCTTCAGCTTTGGGGATGCGATGTTCATCAAGTAAAGGAGGCCTCTCATGAATAAAATCGAAAGTCGCCACCGCTTAATCCGTTCCATCATTTCTGAGCGTCGTATTCACACTCAGCAAGAACTCCAAGAGGCCCTAGAGGCCAATGGCGTTCTCGTGACTCAGTCGACTCTTTCAAGAGATGTCAAATCCTTGAACCTAGTGAAAATAAATGAGGGAGATAGTTCATACTATGCCATGAACACGATCGCTCCTTCACGTTGGGAAAAGCGTCTGCGGATGTATATGGAAGATGCCTTAGTTATGTTGCGACCAGTCCAAAACCAAGTGGTTGTAAAAACTCTTCCAGGGCTCGCTCAATCATTTGGTGCGATCTTAGATGCACTGGAACTGGA
>CAUTRO010000206.1:0-2865 GCA_963540685.1 uncultured Streptococcus sp. | reverse complement strand
ACCAAGAGATGGATCGAATTTATCTAAAAAACCGCGTTATGAGTCGCATTGGAGAAGAAGGGCTAGACGCCCCAGCTCATCAGGCTGATTTGATCGCACTCAAAGAGCAGCTGGTGGACATTGCTGTTGCGAATAGCAAGATCAAAGATAGCATGGCCGCAAAGGACAGCTTGGGTGCAGAGTTGATGGATTGGATCACCCCCAGTCCTAGTCAGGTCAACCGCTATTTCTGGGAGACTTACGGTCAGTCCAAGGAAGATGCGATTGCTGATTTCTACGCCCTCTCTAAGCGCAATGATTACATCAAGGTCAAGGCGATTGCGCAAAATATCGCTTTTGTGGCAGAAACTCCTTATGGCTCACTTGAAATCACCATCAATCTGTCAAAACCTGAAAAAGATCCGAAAGACATTGCGGCGGCCAAGCTTGCCAAAGCCAGTCATTATCCAGCCTGCCAATTGTGTTTTGAAAATGAAGGCTATCAAGGTCGCCTAGACCATCCTGCCCGTGCCAATCATCGGATCATCCGCTTTGACATGGACGGTCATGATTGGGGCTTCCAGTATTCCCCTTATGCCTACTTCAATGAACACTGCATTTTCCTCGATAGCCAGCATGTTCCTATGGCCATTAGCCACAAGACCTTTGAGCGACTTTTGACCATTGTAGAGACTTTTCCAGGCTATTTTGCAGGGTCTAATGCAGATCTACCCATTGTAGGGGGATCCATCTTGACTCATGATCATTACCAAGGGGGACGACACACCTTCCCTATGGAGCTGGCTTCTGTTGAGGAGAACTTTACCATTGGGGGATTTGAGGCTGTATCAGTAGGAATTGTCAACTGGCCCATGTCGGTGCTCCGGTTGCAATCAGATGACAAGGCGCAATTGATTAACCTGGCAGACCATATCTTAGAAAGCTGGAGAGGCTACTCGGATCCAGCCGTTCAAGTCTTAGCCACATCCGACGGTCAACCTCACCATACCATTACCCCCATTGCGCGGATCCGTGATGGACATTATGAACTGGACTTGGTGCTCCGTGACAACCAAACCTCACCAGAGCATCCAGATGGCATCTACCACCCGCATGCGGATGTGCAACACATCAAAAAAGAAAATATCGGCCTGATCGAAGTCATGGGCTTGGCCATTTTGCCTCCTCGACTGAAGGAAGAGCTCAAGCAGGTTCAAGGCTATCTGCTTGAACGAGAGGACACTGTAGCCACCTATCACCAGGACTGGGCAGATGACTTAAAAACCACTCACCCAACCATCACAGACGAAGCAGAGGCAGAAGCCATTGTCCGTGAATCGGTTGGCCAAATCTTTGCGCGGGTGCTGGAAGATGCCGGTGTCTACAAGCGGACAGCAGAAGGGCAAGCAGCCTTTAGACGCTTTGTCGCAACACTTTAAGGATGGAGAAGAGGCGAAAATTTGGTACAATAAGAGAGAAGACAAAGAAGCGAAAGGAAAACAAATGGCAATACTCGTACTCGGAGGAGCTGGCTATATCGGTTCCCACATGGTAGACCGCTTGGTCAATGAAGGACAGGAAAAAGTCGTGGTGGTGGATAGCCTGGTCACAGGCCACCGTGCAGCGGTGCATCCAGATGCTGTCTTTTACCAAGGAGATCTGGCGGATCAAGACTTCATGCGCACTGTTTTTAAGGAACATGCAGATATTGACGCCGTCATCCACTTTGCGGCCTACTCACTGGTTGCTGAATCCATGGCGGATCCCTTGAAATATTTTGACAATAATACGGCTGGCATGGTCAAACTCTTGGAAGTCATGCATGAATGTGGGGTTCACTACATCGTCTTTTCATCAACCGCAGCCACCTACGGTATTCCAGAAGAAATTCCGATTCTTGAAACCACTCCCCAAAAACCGATCAATCCTTACGGTGAAAGCAAGCTCATGATGGAAACCATCATGCGTTGGGCTGATCAAGCCTATGGCATCAAGTATGTGCCTCTTCGTTACTTTAATGTAGCGGGTGCTAAGCCAGATGGATCCATCGGAGAGGACCATGGACCAGAGACCCATCTCTTGCCAATCGTCTTGCAAGTGGCCCAAGGCAAACGCGAGAAGATCGCTATTTTTGGAGATGACTACAAGACACCAGATGGCACCAATGTTCGGGACTATGTCCACCCATTTGACTTGGCAGATGCCCATCTGCTAGCGGTGGAGTATCTGCGTAATGGTAATCCATCTACCGCCTTTAATCTGGGCTCATCGACCGGATTCTCTAATCTTCAGATTGTCGAAGCAGCCCGCAAGGTGACGGGGAACCCGATCCCACTTGAGATTGCTGATCGTAGACCAGGAGATCCAGATACCCTGATCGCATCCTCTGAGAAGGCGCGTGCGATCCTCGGTTGGCAACCAAAATTTGACAATATCGAAACCATCATTCAAACAGCCTGGGCATGGCATTCCAGCCACCCAGATGGCTACAATGATCGATAAGGAGGGGACTACGAACATTATTTTTGAGGCTTTTCTTATAACATCTATAACTACAGTTGATCTTGCTAAATGACGGGTTTCAGACGTCAGTCATTTCCTTAACCATCATAAAATAGTGAGGGATTCAAAATGAATAAAGCTGCAAAAACAGTAGCCATCTTATTGTCAGTGGGTTTTCTCTTAGTTGGTTGTGCACAAAAAGAGAGTACAAAATCTACTAGTCCATCGTCCACCAAAGCGACGAGTAAAGCGACAAGCAAATCATCCGCTAAAGAAAAGACAAAAGAGTCATCAACTGATGAAAGCAAAAAATAGGATGCACTAGCAGGTGCTCAAAAAACCGTTCTTGAAACGAGTGATGAAGCAGGTAAGTCAACCATCACC
>CAUTRO010000205.1:0-2865 GCA_963540685.1 uncultured Streptococcus sp. | reverse complement strand
CTGAGCCTAACATAGATGGCTTTTTCTGTCTAGCTTAATTTTACAAATTGGGATAAAAAAACCTCACCAGAAAAATTCTGGTGGGGTTTTTGGTGGGGACCCAATCAATTTTGATTGATTTTTAACCTTTTATAATAACCGAAAGTACTGTTAAAACAACCATTTCACTTCAAATCATGTTTATAAATCATTCCCACTCTACAGTTGCAGGTGGTTTACTTGTGATATCGTAGACGATACGGTTAACATGGTCAACTTCGTTTACGATACGGACAGAGATTTTTTGAAGAACTTCCCATGGAATCTTAGCGAAGTCAGCTGTCATTCCATCGATCGAAGTGATAGCACGGATAGCGATTGTGTAGTCGTAAGTACGGCCATCTCCCATAACACCGACAGAACGAACACCAGTGTTAACAGTGAAGTATTGCCAGATATCGCGGTCAAGACCTGCTTTGGCGATTTCTTCACGAAGGATAGCGTCTGATTCGCGAACTGTTTCTAGTTTTTCTTCTGTAATTTCACCCATGACACGGATGGCAAGCCCTGGACCTGGGAATGGTTGGCGCCATACGATGTGGTCTGGCATGCCAAGCTCAGTACCGAGGGCACGAACTTCATCTTTGTAAAGAGTGTTAAGTGGCTCGATCAGTTCAAACTGCATATCTTCTGGAAGACCACCAACGTTGTGGTGAGACTTGATGGTTTGAGCAGTATCCGTACCTGACTCGATCACGTCTGTGTAAAGAGTTCCTTGGGCCAAGAATTTCACATCTTTTAGCTTGCTTGCTTCGTCATCAAAAACATAGACAAATTCGTTACCGATAATCTTCCGTTTTTGTTCAGGGTCAGATACACCGGCCAATTTATCCAAGAAACGTTTGGCAGCGTCCGCTTTGACAATGTTCAAACCAAACTTTCCACCAAGCATGTCCATAACTTGGTCAGCTTCTCCTTTACGAAGAAGACCGTGGTCTACAAAGATACAGATCAATTGATCGCCGATCGCTTTTTGAAGGAGAACCCCAACAACGGAAGAGTCCACCCCACCTGAAAGACCAAGAAGAACACGTTTGTCTCCGACTGTTTCACGGATTTTTTTGATCTGCATGTCAATGAAGTTGTCCATAGTCCAGTCACCTTTAGCACCACAGATGTTCAAGGCGAAGTTACGCAAGATATCATAACCGTGAACAGAATGACGAACCTCAGGGTGGAATTGGATTCCGTAGATTTTCTTATCAGGATTTTCAATGGATGCAAATGGACAGTCAGCAGAAGTACCTATGCGGATAAAGTCAGCTGGAATTTCTGTAACAGCATCTCCGTGACTCATCAAGACCAATTGTTTGTCTGGCGTGTCTGCAAAAAGAGCAGAGGATTCTGTCAAGCTGAGTTCAGATTGACCATATTCGCGGTTACCAGCGTCACCTGCTGGAACGACCTTCCCACCCAATTTATGGGTCAACAATTGCATTCCGTAACAGATCCCAAGGATTGGAATACCGAGTTCGAAAATTTCAGGATCGATATCAAAAGAACCTTCCTCGTATACAGAGTTTGGTCCGCCTGAAAGAACGATCCCAACTGGATTGATTGCACGAACGTCATCAGCAGAAATCTTATGGCTCTTCAATTCTGAGAAGACACCAATCTCACGAATCCGACGTGAAATAAGCTGATTGTATTGGCTACCGTAGTCAAGCACAATGATTTTTTCAACATCATGCAAATCAGTTGATAGATTTGTCATCTTATCCCCTTCTTATAGAAATTTACTTTCCTCTATTCTAACACAAATACCTTGTCTTTACCAATCTCTGATTGAAGAATTGGGAATTTTACGCTACAATAGAGGTAATACAGAGAAAGAGTAATGTTATGATTCCAGCTTACATTCAAATTCATGATCAGATTAAATCTGAGATTGATCAAAAATTATGGAAAATTGGAGAACGACTTCCCAGCGAACGCGATCTAGCTGAAAAATTCCAGGTCAGTCGGATGACTCTTAGGCAGGCTATTACCCTTCTGGTCGAAGAAGGAGTACTTGAAAGACGAGTAGGAAGTGGTACCTTTATCACCAGCACGCGCGTCCAAGAAAAAATGCGGGGAACAACCAGTTTTACAGAAATTATGAAATCTCAAGGTAAGGAACCTTCTAGTCAAGTGATTTCTTATCGTAAAACCATCCCTAGCCTCCAAGAAGTCGATAAATTAGGCATCGATAAGACAGATACCATCATTCGGATGGAGCGGGTCCGGTATGCGGATGGGATCCCTGTCGTTTATGAAGTGGCTTCCATTCCAGAGAAATTTATTAAGAATTTCAATCGCGAAGAGGTCACCAGTCATTTCTTCCAAACCCTGGAAGAACATGGCTATAAGATCGGGAAATCCCATCAGACCATCTACGCGCGATTAGCCAAAGATAAGATTGCGGACTATTTGCAGATTTCAAAAGGACAAGCTATTTTAGGATTGACACAGGTTTCCTATTTTGAAGACGGGACTGCTTTTGAGTATGTGAAAAGCCAGTATGTAGGGGAACGTTTCGAATTTTATTTGGAAAACAATTAAGCCAACAATGAACAGAAATAAAAAACTCTTCAAATGTCCAAGGCATATTATCAGGGCATTTGGGAGCTTTTTTAGTGAGAACTCATTCTTTCTAAATAGTGATAGTATGGTCAAAAATAAATGATTTGAAAAAAATTTTAAAAAATTTTTTATTTTTTCTTCAATTTTTGATTTTTTTTACGAATTAATAGATAGAAGCTAATTTTAGATCTAAAAAAAGATATAAGGCAGGAAAAAATGAAAAAAATTAAAATTGATGTGGTAGCTGTTCCCTTGAGTGGGCAT
>CAUTRO010000204.1:0-2892 GCA_963540685.1 uncultured Streptococcus sp. | reverse complement strand
ATGCGCACAGTTGGTATTTTGCGTGAAGATAAAGAGAATAAAGTTTTTGAAGTAGGTGTTCCAGTTGGGGTCATTGCTGGGTTAATTCCTTCAACCAATCCAACTTCAACAGTTATATACAAAGCACTTATCGCATTAAAAGGTGGAAACAGTATTGTCTTCTCACCACACCCACATGCTGCAAAATGTATCAATGAAACAGTTGATATTATTAAAAAGGCAGCGGTTTCAGCAGGATGCCCAGAAGGTGCTGTCAGTGTGATTCAACGTGCTTCTATTGAAGCAACGAATGAGTTGATGAAACATAAGGATACAAATCTGATTTTAGCAACTGGTGGAAATGCGATGGTAAAAGCGGCCTATTCTTCAGGAACTCCTGCAATTGGTGTAGGACCTGGTAATGGACCAGCATTTATTGAAAAAACTGCCGATGTTCCTAAAGCTGTTCGTCAAATTCTTGATTCAAAAACATTCGATAATGGTGTGATCTGTGCTTCAGAACAATCTATCATTGTTGAAGAAGAAATGAAAGAAAAGGTTGTCGAAGAGTTTAAACGTCAAGGTGCTTACTTCGTTCCAAAAGAAGATGCGAAGAAATTAGGAGCCTTCATCATTTTACCAAGTGGAGCAATGAATCCAAAAATGGTCGGTAAGACTCCTCAAGTTATCGCAAAACTCGCTGGAATCTCTGTTCCTGATGATGCACGTGTCTTGATTGCTGATGGAGAAGGGGTTGGTAAACAATATCCATACTCAATGGAAAAACTTGCACCAGTTCTTGGTTTCTACACTGTTAAAACATGGGAAGAAGCGTGTGAATTAAGTATTCGTATTCTTCACCATGAAGGTGCGGGTCATACCATGGTAATCCATACACAAAATGAAAACATCGTTCGTGAATTTGCTTTAAGAAAACCTGTTTCAAGAATTTTGGTCAACACTCCTGCAGCGCTAGGAGGAGTTGGTGCTACAACTGGCTTGTTCCCAGCCTTTACTTTAGGTTGCGGAGCTGTAGGTGGAAGTGCTACTTCTGATAATATCAGTCCATTGAATCTGATTAATATTCGCCGTGTTGCATATGGTACAGCAGAATTAGCAGATTTGAGAAATTCTGAAAACCAAGAGATTCTTGACTGTCAAGTCGAAAAGCAAGTTGATGAGGAACAATTGGTCGATCTACTTGTTCAACGTGTGTTATCAAAATTAACTAAATAATTTACTTATTTCATAATTGGAGGAAATTAAAATGGCAAACGCAAACGCATTAGGAATGGTTGAAACAAAAGGTTTAGTAGGTGCTATCGAAGCAGCAGATGCTATGGTAAAAGCAGCCAACGTTACATTGATTGGTAAACAACAAGTCGGAGCTGGTTTGGTAACTGTAATGGTTCGTGGTGATGTAGGTGCTGTTAAAGCAGCAACAGATGCAGGTGCAGCAGCAGCTGAAACTGTAGGTGAATTGATTTCAGTACATGTCATCCCACGTCCACATTCAGAAGTAGAAGTAATTTTACCACATCCATCAGCTGAATAATTAAGTTTAAGTCAATAATAGGAGGAAAAGAATATGTCAAACGCAAACGCATTAGGAATGGTTGAAACAAAAGGTTTAGTAGGTGCTATCGAAGCAGCAGATGCTATGGTAAAAGCAGCCAACGTTACATTGATTGGTAAACAACAAGTCGGAGCTGGTTTGGTAACTGTAATGGTTCGTGGTGATGTAGGTGCTGTTAAAGCAGCAACAGATGCAGGTGCAGCAGCAGCTGAAACTGTAGGTGAATTGATTTCAGTACATGTCATCCCACGTCCACATTCAGAAGTAGAAGTAATCCTACCTCATAAAGAGTAGATTTTCAAAATTTCTCATGCAGGTAATCAGCAATTAATGTTTTGATAGGAATAAGCATTTTGATGTAAAGAATATTCATTCATATTAATAGCTGAGCGAGGTTGGGAAGTTATATCTCAACCTCGTTGTATCCCTGTGTTTAATTTGTGGTAGAAGGATGTGAATGCATGACAGTTTATACTGAATCACGAATTAGGAAGCTCATCAAAAATGGTCAGGTCAGTGATCAAAATGTTCTAAAACTTTCCAGTAAGGACAAATTGACGCCTGCTGCAAGAGGTTTTTTGCATGATCGCCATATTCAAGTAGCTTATTCTGATTCGCCAAATAAAACTCAAACAGAGATTAGTAAACCATTTCATATGACTGTTTCGTCTCTAGAAGAGTCTGCTGTGTATCCACTACTTTTCAAGCTAACGAAACTATATACGTATTTTCTAAGATGCCAAAAAGAACTCCATCTTGCTTATTTAGATGAAAAAGTTGATCAATTGGGAAATCTACTTCAAATAGTAGAAAAGATTGTCGGCTGTTATATTGAAGAGGATATCTCATTTTATAACCCAAATCTTGGGACAAATGAAGATTTACAGTCAATTCGAGTCATTAAACAATTGGATCAAGGAAGTGTAAGAGTTGATTTCAAATGTGAGAATTGGAAACTTTCTTGCTATGAGTTATATCTTGAAATTGTAAACATCCGAAAGGAATTGACCTTAGTATCGTCTAACAATCAAGATGTTTATGCAGATAAACTAATCACATTATTGAAATCAATTGAAGTTTTAGTGTGGCTTATTTTAGAATAGAATGTGGAGAATAACAATGTCATTTGAAAATATAATTGATAAAGTTATTGATAGGATTCAAAATGAACTAGACAGCTCCTTTGAAGTGGAAGCTAGTGGTCGACATGTGCATTTAAGTCGAAAAGAATTGGATGCGTTGTTCGGAACTGGTTATGAATTGACTAAGGCGAAAGATTTATCTCAACCTGGTCAGTATGCCTCAAAAGAACGTTTGACTGTAGTGGGTCCAAAAGG
>CAUTRO010000203.1:0-2897 GCA_963540685.1 uncultured Streptococcus sp. | reverse complement strand
CCAGCCATCTTGTGACCCGAAAAGGCGAAAAAGTCCAGATCCAAGTCCTGGACATCAATCTTCATATGAGGTGTAGATTGAGCACCATCCACTACCATAATTGCCCCAACTTGGTGGGCTAATTGAGTGATTTCCTTGATCGGATTGACCACACCAAGAACATTGGAGGCATGAGCTAGGGAAACAAATTTAACCTTATCAGTCAATTTAGCTCGCAAATCCTCCATATCCAAGGCACCGTCTTTAAGATAGACATAGACAAGCTCTGCTCCAGTCTTTCGACAAGCTTCCTGCCATGGAATGATATTAGAATGGTGTTCCATTACTGAAATCAAGACCTGGTCTCCCTCAGCGAGAATTTCCTCAGCAAAGCGTGCCACCCAGTTAAGGCTGGTTGTCGTTCCTCTGGTAAAGAGAACTTCCTTTGTAGAGCCTGCATTAATAAACTTACGAATGGTTTCACGAGCAGCTTCATAAGAAGCTGTCGCTCGTTCCGCTAAGGTATGGACACCACGGTGAACATTGGCATTGTCCTGCTCATAGTAGCTGTTAATAGCTTTCAGAACTACTAGTGGTTTTTGTGTCGTCGCAGCATTGTCCAGATAGACCAGAGGTTCATCATTGACAATCTGATCTAAAATTGGAAAATCCTTGCGAATCGCTTCTACATCTAACATAGGCTTCCCCTTAGCGTTTTGACAATTTCTCTTCGATAGTTGCAATCATTTCATCACGAACTTCCTTGACTGGAATCTCCACGATAACAGATCCAAGGAAACCACGAACAACCAAACGCTCTGCAGTTGCCTTATCCAATCCACGACTCATGAGGTAATACATGTCTTCTGGATCTACCTGACCAATAGAGGCTGCATGTCCTGCAGTTACGTCATTTTCATCAATCAAAAGAATTGGGTTAGCATCTGAACGCGCTTGGTCTGAAAGCATGAGAACACGGCTCTCTTGTTGCGCATCTGCTCCCTTAGCACCCTTGATGATGTGGCCGATACCATTGAAAGTCAAAGTTGCTTTTTCAAGGATAACCCCATGTTGTAGAATGTTTCCGATTGAGTTGCAGCCATAGTTAGTTACACGAGTATCAATCCCTTGTACCTGACGACTACTTGAAAGAGCTACAACCTTGAGGTCAGCATGACTACCATTACCAATCAAGTCACTATCAAAATCAGCAACGACATTTCCTTCGTTCATGACACCGATAGCCCAGTCAATACTTGCATCGTTGCCTAATTTACCACGACGGCTAATGTAGGCAGTGACGTTTTCACCTAGACGGTCGATAGCAGCAAACTTGACTTGCGCACCAGAACGTGCAATCACTTCCACTGTGATATTGGCAGTTGCTTTGTCACTTCCTTCACCGCGTGACTCTAAACGCTCCAGATAACTAATCTTAGAATTTTTACCAGCGATAATCATAATATGCTTGTTAAACGGCACATTGCTATCGCTATCTTGGTAGAAAATTCCTTCAATTGGCTCTGTAATTTCTACGTTATCTGGAATATAGAGTACAGCACCACTGTTAAAGTAAGCTGTGTGGTAAGCCGCCAACTTGTCATCATCATACTTAACAGATGACATGAAGAATTCTTCGATCAGCTCTGGAATTTCTTCTAAAGCTGAGTGAAAGTCTGTGAAGACAACACCCTGTTCAGCTAACTCAACTGGAGTTTGTTCGAAAACAGTTTGAGTTCCTACTTGCACCAACTTCAAGTGATGATCTAAAGCTGTGAAATCTGGAACATTTGCTGATGGCTCATTTTCTGTAATCGTTCCATCACCCAGATTCCAACGGTGGAATTTGACACGCTCAATAACTGGTAATTCCAAAGTCTCAATCTTGTCAAAAGCTTTTTGACGGAGATCAGCCAACCAGCTTGGTTCAGCGTGCATTTCTGAAAAAAGTTTAATATTTTCTCTAGTCATTTACTTCTCCTAAAAGATACGAGGGAATTACAATTCTTCCTTGTAGTCGTAGCCAAGTTCTTCAGCTAATTTTGCGTATCCTTCACGTTCCAAACGCGCAGCCAATTCTGGACCACCAGAAAGGACAACACGACCTTCCATCATCACGTGTACCACATCAGGTGTGATATAGTTCAAAAGACGTTGGTAGTGAGTGATGATCATAGCACCAAAACCTTCACCACGCATGGCATTGACACCTTTAGACACAACTTTAAGAGCGTCAATATCAAGACCTGAGTCAATCTCGTCCAAAAGAGCAAATGTTGGCTCCAACATCAAAAGTTGAAGAATTTCATTGCGTTTTTTCTCACCACCAGAGAAGCCTTCGTTGAGGTAACGCTCTGCCATTTCTTCTTTCATGTTGAGCAATTCCATTTTTTCATCTAGCTTAGTAATAAACTCACGAACTGAAATCTTCTCATCATCTTCTTTACCCGCATTCATAGCGGCACGAAGAAACTCAGCATTGGTAATTCCAGGGATTTCTGATGGGTATTGCATAGCAAGGAAAAGTCCCATACGCGCACGCTCATCCACTTCCAACTCAAGGATGTTTACGCCATCAAACAAAACTTCACCTTTAGTTACTTCATAGTTTGGATTTCCCATGATAGCGGCAGAAAGAGTCGATTTACCTGTACCATTTGGTCCCATGATAGCGGCAATTTCTCCTGTTTTCAGGGTCAGGTTAACCCCTTTTAAAATTTCTTTTCCTTCAATCTCAACGTGAAGATCTTTGATCTCTAATACTGACATGATAGTTCCTTTCTTTTTCAAAACTTTTACAGTACTTACTAGAAAAACGTCTGATTTCCGCAGAAATCGAGCACTATTTCTATAAATCTACTGTGCTGGGTTACCTAATACTTGGCTCTTAGGCGGTGTGTGTGGCTGGTCGCGGTGGG
>CAUTRO010000202.1:0-2899 GCA_963540685.1 uncultured Streptococcus sp. | reverse complement strand
AATTAATGACTATTATTGTGGACCTGCTTCAGCCTCTATGATTGTGACATCTTTAGGACGGCCACGTTCACAACAACAAATGGCGACACTACTGGGTACTACCGCAAATGGGACAAACGCGGGGAATAATGTATCAAATGCATTAAATACCGTCATGAAAGGAAGTCGATATAAATTCAACTGGGTTTGGCATAAGTATTCAGATATAAATACAATAAAAGATCATATTACTCATGCTATTAGCTATGGAAACCCTGTCATGGTTAATACCATGGAAAGCCCTGGTGATTGCTACTTAGCAGGTCATAATATTGGTACAACACTTTATCATTATGGTATTGTTGCGGATTACTTTGATTATGGAAATACTGTGACATATGTTGATCCAGGATATGGAAGATATAATGGTTTTCGTATGAATCAGCGTGTTTCTATTAAAGATATGAGTTATGCTACGGGTGGTCGTGGATATGCTTGGTAGATTATAAGTCAGGAGGTATAGGCTGATGAAGAAAAAAGATCTTGTCAAACAAAAATTTTTAAGTTTTATCATCATCGGTATTATCATTCTCTTATCAGCCTGCACTCTTGTAGGGCCACAAAAAAAATCTCCTTCCGGTAGTACCAATGTGTCTAGGAAAATAGGATTCGAGGAAAGAAAGGCAGAAGATTTATTAAAAAATTCCATTTCTATCCCTTATCCAGATGGGAAAATCTTTACACCTACTGCACTGTCAAATGATGGGATTGCTTATGGCGAGGCTGTTGACCAAGGACACGAAGATCAGAATTATCTTGCCAGTATGAATTTACATACCAAGGACTTTCAAAAGATAAAAGATGTTGAAAAGACATCCAATCTGACTCATGTAGCTGTTAGCTATGTAGATCATGATATTGTTGTTTTTGAAGAGTATGATCAACTCAATCAGACAGGGATCTACTATCTTTGGAAGATAAAAGACAAATCTTTAACGACACTGATCGATAGGAGACCTATTGGAACGGTTCCAGTTACTCAAGTAGCTCGATCCAACCAGAAACTCTTTATAAATTATGAAGTAGGCGATAGCCTATATCAAATTGAAGAATTTGACCTTGAAACAGGGTCTCATCAGACAATTGAATCAGAAAATAGCGGTTTTCCGAATGTCTTTAAAAATTACTTGTATTATGTACAAATTGATAACACAGCTTTAACCACAAAAATTGTAGCCTACTCCTTAAGTGATGGGCAGAAAAAGGTTATAGATCAAACAAAGGATGATCAACTCTATTATGTCGATTTATTGACGAATGGGAACAATCTCCTTTACTTGGTTGCAAATAATAAGGATGCTTCATTTACCTTTGAAAATAAAAACCACAAGAAGATATTTTCTACTTCACAGGCAGAAACCTCCATATATCGCAATATTTATCTCACATATATGGGAGAAAGAAGAAGTGAAGAGCGCGTTAAATCTCAATATTATTTGTGGGATTTAAAGAATCGGATTCATTATTTATATAATCATGGCCCCATTTTACTATCGGATAAAGGGATTCTATGGGTTCAATTCAAAAAGAAAGATATTGAGATTCCAAAAGGTGAAATCTATCGAAATGAAAACTCCGTAATGCGCTATCAAGAATGGTAGAAAGGAGAAAAATCATGAGAAAAGTTCATTTATTCCTTGTACTTCTGACTTTGCTTGGTTTATCTGGCTGTACAGCGACACAAAAAGAAAGCCAAACAAGTCCTTCCAGCTCTCGTAAGGTCACATCCTCTTCATCAACAACAGTTAGTGTAAAAACAAAGGAGCGTACAGAACCTAATCCTCCAATGTCAGCAGAGGTAGCAGAACGATTAAAAATTAAGGAAGGCAGTACGGAAGCCGGAACTCAGCAAACTTTGCCATCTTCAACCCAGGAACAAGCTTCATTGAAAGAGAATACGCAACCTTCTCAATCGGTCAAACAAGAAACATCGTCCAAAGAGAATCAAGGAATCCGAAAACTATTGCCTATTTCTTTAAAACTTCAAGAAGAATGGTATTTCTGTGCTCCTGCGACAGTCCATATGATGCTGGCTAGTCGAGGGGTTAGCGTCTCTCAACATCAATTGGCTAAGGAAATGGGGACTTATAACCCCTATGGGACTCATAATCGGGATGCGATTCGCGTCTTGAATCAGAATCTATTTGGCTATCCAGAACCAAGTGGAAACCAAGCAGGTTATCGACTAGCTACTGTAACAGACGCTCGTCCAGATTCTGAAGATATCCGAATCTTTAAAGAACGCGTGCGCAAAGATATTGATGATGGCTATCCTCTCTATTACACCTTCAATGTGGCACAAATCTATCCTGGAAAAAGTGGGGAACATAATGTGATTGGAGTAGGCTATGAATTGACAGCAGATGGCAAGGACATCTCAGCAATCTATTATCTAGACCCCGATACACATGTACAGGATCCAACCTATGGAGGCTTGAAGAAACTGACACCAGAGGAGTTATTAGCAGCCATGGTTACATGCGGTGAGAAAAATTATGCTTGGTGAGAAAGTGAGTCAAGAGATAGATAGTAGGAATGATATATGAAACGCTTTTATCTTTTTGGGATTTTATTTCTATTCTTCCTTTTGCTTTCTTGTTCTCAGGTCCAAACACCAATGTTTCAAGTTGATCCAGAATCGAATCTTTACTTGGTCACCTCAAAAAGTATTCAATCATATATTAAGAAAGAGAATAAGCTCGAGTTACATCGAGTAGAAAAAATTGATGTAGCAACGTATGTTAATCTCTGGTTTTCGTGTTTAAACAGTGGTGATAAGATGATCGTAACGGAAGGTGATGATTTTGCACCAATAGATCATCAAAATATCATTTCAATTGATTTTTCTAAAGGTGAGATG
>CAUTRO010000201.1:0-2899 GCA_963540685.1 uncultured Streptococcus sp. | reverse complement strand
TTATCCTCATTACGGCCAAATAGGAAATAAATGCCACTTTGCTTCATTTCATCACGTGATTTTAAATCTGCCAATTGAATTCGAGGAATTTTATAAATCACCCCTGTCCAATTTGACAAGGTACATTTGATTATACCAGTAACCTCTCCATCCATGAGAAACATGTTGATATTTTTACTACGCTTCATCCTAATTTCTTCTCCATATACTCACGCACTCGTTCTTGTAATTGCGGAACAACCCGATCTGAGGCCAAAAACTCTTCAAGGCTTACTAACTTGTAGCCCTGGCCCTCGTCTCCAAAATCAATGCGATCAAACTCTTCTTTGGATAGATTTCCAACTAGAAAAACAAAACGTTTCTTCTCATCCAAGATGCCAGGATAGATCCCAGACCAGATTACCTCATCTTTCGACAGCTGGATGCTCAATTCTTCATAAACTTCACGCGCTACACACTCAAAAGGTGTCTCATCCCCTTCGCGACCACCACCTGGCAAGTCCCACATATTGGGATAGGGAATGGTTGGTTTATCATCGCGTAAAATAGTCAAAACTTGCCCATCACAAAGCAAGGCAATTTTACAACCCGTAAAGTCAAACCGTTCTTCTAAGCAATCTTCAAGCATGAACTTACCCTTCTAATATCTTGGATAAGGGTAAAAAGTACTTTCTTCTAGGCCGACTTTCCCTTCTTCAAAGACTTCTTGGTTCCAGACGATCTCAAAGCTCTCTGCCTCTTCGTCTGCTAAGAAATCCATAAGGTCATCCAAGGCCAGCTCAGCTGTATCTTTAAGGAAGGTCGCAAAATAAGCTAGAAACTCTCGAGACAAGCCTTTTTTGGGCTCATAAGGAATCGCCGTTAAATAGGCATCTTCTTCCACATGAGACTTGGCTGGATTGTAGAAGATGACGGCTTCTTCAAAGAAGATATCCTCGTCAGACTCTTCACCCGCTTCATCAACCAAGGCAACCCCTCCCGTATTCTGTGCTTCCAACAAGAAAGCCACTTCTACCGCATGATTCTTCTTATCCCAATTAATCTCAAAATCAAAAGGAAAAACCTTGTCCATTTCCTCTTCTAAAACATCCAAAAATCCGTATTTAGACATAGCGTCCTCTTTCTAATTTCCCACTCTTAGAGCGGAATATGATACAATAGTTACTACAATCTTACCATAAAAACCGCCTCTTTGAAAGGAGACAAAGCTAGAAAGGAGAAGCAAATGCCCGATAATCTCGCCCTGCGCATGCGTCCCAAAACTATTGACCAGGTCATCGGTCAACAGCACCTGGTCGGCCCAGGAAAAATCATCCGCCGCATGGTAGAAGCCAACCGTTTGTCCTCTATGATTCTCTATGGACCTCCGGGGATCGGAAAGACCAGTATTGCTTCTGCCATCGCAGGAACGACCAAGTATGCCTTTCGGACGTTTAATGCAACAGTTGACAGTAAAAAGCGCCTCCAAGAGATTGCAGAGGAAGCCAAATTTTCTGGTGGTTTAGTCCTGCTGTTGGATGAGATCCATCGCCTCGATAAAACCAAGCAAGATTTTCTCCTGCCTTTGCTCGAAAGCGGTCTGGTCATCATGATCGGTGCGACGACTGAAAATCCCTTTTTCTCTGTTACTCCCGCTATTCGTAGCCGCGTACAAATCTTTGAGCTGGAACCTTTGACGACAGAGGAGGTCAAGCAGGCTCTGAGGACAGCACTAGATGATCCTGAGCGGGGCTTTGACTTTCCTGTCGTGCTCGATGAGGACGCTTTGGATTTTATCACCACTTCGACCAATGGAGATCTTCGCTCTGCCTTTAATTCTCTCGATCTGGCTGTACTGTCGACCTCTGAAAATGCAGAAGGCATCCGCCACATTACGTTAGAGATCATGGAAAATAGCCTTCAGCGCAGCTACATCACTATGGACAAGGATGGAGATGGCCACTATGACGTGCTCTCTGCTCTTCAAAAATCCATCCGTGGTTCAGATGTCGATGCTAGTCTCCACTATGCGGCATGCTTGATCGAAGCCGGGGATCTGCCCAGCCTAGCTCGTCGCTTGACAGTTATTGCCTATGAGGATATTGGTCTGGCCAATCCAGATGCGCAGATTCATACGGTAACAGCTCTTCAGGCAGCGGAGCGCATCGGCTTCCCTGAAGCCCGCATTCTCATTGCCAACATCGTCATCGATCTAGCCCTTTCGCCTAAGTCCAACTCTGCCTACGTCGCTATGGACAAGGCCTTAGCTGATCTTAGAAGTTCTGGCAACCTTCCCATTCCTCGCCACCTCCGTGATGGTCATTATGCTGGAAGCAAGGAACTAGGAAATGCGCAAAACTATAAATACCCCCACAATTACCCTGGCAACTGGGTCAATCAGGACTACTTGCCAGACAAGCTCAAACACGCTTCCTACTTTATTCCCAATGAAAATGGCAAGTACGAGCGTGCTCTCGGAGCCACCAAGGAGAAGATCGATCAATTCAAGAAAAAGTGACATCGGTTTCAAAAAATTGAGATTTTCCCTTGAAATATTTTCAAAATGTGGTATCATATACATATAGAAACGCTGTGGTGTACGACTTCACACTTAAGTGTTGACCGACTATTTTTTGTATTATTAGGGAAACAAAAGACTTCTAACAGCATGTAGGCCGTCTCACACGGAAACAGCTTCAGTTAGAGCGAGTTGCCCACCTGCTTAATTGCGCGGGTTCAATACAAATCGTGAAGGTCCGGCACCAATACAGCTTTTTCTATTGCCTCCTTAGCTCAGCTGGCAGAGCAGCGGACTCTTAATCCGTGGGTCGCAGGTTCGATCCCTGCAGGGGGCATCTAAATCAACAGGAAAAAGCCTTGAGTTACAAGGCTTTTTTGCTTGTCTATAACTGATTTGCCC
>CAUTRO010000200.1:0-2905 GCA_963540685.1 uncultured Streptococcus sp. | reverse complement strand
TGCTGAGCTGTCTGCATCTGATAGTAGACACCTTGTGCTTGCATCAGCTCTTCGTGAGTCCCATGCTCGACAATATCACCATCCACCATGACCAGAATCATATCCGCATTTTGAATAGTCGATAAGCGGTGAGCAATGATAAAGCTGGTCCGTCCTTTCATGAGCTGATTAAAGGCATCTTGAATCAGGACCTCCGTCCGGGTATCGATGGATGATGTCGCCTCGTCCAAGATCAAAATCTTAGGAACAGAAAGGAACACACGCGCAATCGTTAAGAGTTGGCGTTGCCCTTGGGACAAAGACTCTCCAGCATCTGAAAGATAGGTGTCATAGCCTTGTGGCAACTGCCGAATAAAGAAATCTGCATTAGCCGCTTTTGCTGCTTCTATCACTTCATCTCTGGTCGCGTCTGGACGAGAAAAAGCGATATTTTCATGAATGGTCCCAACCTTGAGCCAGGTTTCTTGCAACACCATGCCAAACTGTTGGCGGTAGGAAGCAAGGGTATAATCCATAATCGGCACCCCATCAATCGTAATCACCCCAGAGTTAACAGGGTAAAAACGCATGAGCAGATTGATCAAGGTCGACTTTCCTGCTCCTGTAGGCCCTACAATGGCAACCTTACTAGCAGCAGGGACTTGAATGGTTAAATCCTTGATCAAAGTCCGCCCTAAATCATAGCCAAATGTGACGTGCTCAAATCCAATCGCCCCATTGACATCTTGAGTCTCTAGAACCTGATGGCCTGTTTCCTCGATCTCAGCTTGATCCAAGACACTATACAAGCGCTCTGCACAAGCTAATGCACTCTGTAATTCAGATAAGACAGAGGAGATGTCATTAAAGGGCTTGGTGTATTGGTTGACATAGTTGAGGAAGGTCACCAATTGCCCCACAGTAAAGTGGGATCCCGAAATAATACGAACCGCACCAAATCCAGCTACTACCGCATAAATCAAAGCATTCACAAAGCGAGTCGCAGGATTAACGGTCGAAGAATAAAAGACAGCAGATTGAGAGTAATTTGCATAGTTTTCATTCGTTTCCTTAAAGGCCGCACGGAATTGATCCTGAGCGTTAAAAGACTGGATCAAACTTTCCTGGGTCAAAGACTCTTCGATCAACTGAGTTTGAAGACCACGTGCCTTGGTCTGCTTTTGGAAAAGCGTATAAGAACGCTTCGCAATAAAACGAGCAATCAAGAGAGATAAGGGAGTCAAGACCAGAACCGCTACCATCATGAAGAAATCCAATTCTGCCATGGTCACAATGGTCACAAGAATGGTTAAGAGACCGACAAAGAATTGGTTAAAGACCATGAGAAGACCGCAATTGAGTTGCTCTACATCGGTCGTGAGACGACTGACGAAGTCACCACTCCCTTGTTTATCCAGATAAGACAAGGGCAATCGATGCACTTTTTCCATGACTTCTGCTCTTAGGGTTAGGCTAAACAGATAGACCAATTGATTGTAGAGAAGAGGATTGATCCATTGGATCAAGGTATTCGCCACAATGATGAGAACCATCTGAATCAAAACGGGTAATAAGACTTTCATCCCTTGAGGATTAATGACCAAGTCAACCGCGTGTCCGATCAGGATCGGTAACCAAACCGTTAAGGCGACTTGAACGATCGTACCGATACTAGCTAGAATCAGGAGCCCGGGATGGTTGGCAACATCTCGAAAGAGACGTTTTAAATAACTGGAACGTTTTTGTCTCATGCTTCCTCCCTCCCGTGTTGTGATTCATGAATTTCTTGATAAATCTCATTCGTAGACAAGAGAAAATCATGATTTCCCAGTCCTACTTGCTGTCCCTTATTCAAGACCAAAATCTGATCAGCAGACTTGAGACTATTGGTTCGTTGAGATACTAAGATCAAACTTGTATCACGCAATTCTTCTTTAATCGATTTTAAGAGACGTGCTTCCGTCAAATAATCCAAGGCAGAGGTCGAGTCATCCAAAATCAGGAAGGGTGCCTTCTTTAAAAGGGCACGCGCAATGGTCAAACGTTGGCGTTGGCCACCTGAAAAATTTCGACCAAAGGCTTCAACTGGCTCATCAAGTTGTCCTTCTTTTTCACGGACAAAATCAGCCGCCTGAGCTGTTTCTAGTGCCCACCACAAATCTTTTTCTGTCACATGTTCATTCATCCCTAGTAAGAGATTGGAGCGAATGGTTCCACGAAAGAGCTCAGCTTTCTGTGGGACTACCGCTACCCACTCACGCCACTCTTTGAGAGTTTTAGGAGAATGTCCTTGATGATAGAGAGCTAAATGACCTTGACGAACGGCATACAAATGACTCAAAAGCTGAACCAGGGTCGATTTCCCAGAACCAGTACCACCGATAATCCCCAGCATCTGTCCATGATCCAGATCAAAGGAAATGCCCTCTAGGGCTGGGCTCGAAGCTGTTGGATAGGTGAACGAAACTTCCTGTGCGCGGATCACTTCTTGCCCTCTTGCAGTTTCTACTGCTAAAGCTTGAAGGAGATCTTCTTCTTTCAAATCAAAAATCTCTTGTACCCGCTTGGCTGAAATATAGCTGACATTTAAAGATGTGACCAGCATTGCCAACTTGATCAATTCTGTTAGAATTTGCAATAAATAATTGACCAAAGCGACCAACATCCCTTGGGTTAGAAGACCAGCAGAGATATTCACTTGTCCCTGCCAAATGACACAGACCAAGGTCGAATTGACTACAAGGAAGGTCAATGGACCCACCAAACTAGACCAGATGCCAGCCCGAATTTGCCAGATCTTATAGTCTTGATTGACTTCTTTAAAATCGTCCAATTCACTCACTTGCTGTCCAAAGGCCCGAATCACCCGCATTCCTTGGAATTGCTCACGAGTTACGGTGACCATCCGGTCTGTCATTTTTCGAAT
>CAUTRO010000199.1:0-2908 GCA_963540685.1 uncultured Streptococcus sp. | reverse complement strand
ATTAGTGTATTAGGAACGATTTGTTTGTTGTTCCAAGCTTTGCTACTTGCTCACGGTGGATTGACAACTCTTGGAGCCAATGCCTTTTCAATGGCAGTCGTTGGTCCTTTTGCTGGATTTGCAGTTTATAAATTTAGCCGTTCTTTGAAATTGTCTAAGCCAGTATCACTCTTCTTGTGTGCGACCATTGCTGACTTAGCAACATACGCAACAACTTCACTTCAACTTGGATTGGTTTTCCAAGATCCAACTACTGGATTTGTGGGTTCAACCATTAAGTTCTTTGGAGTCTTTCTGATTACGCAAATCCCTATTGCTATTGTAGAAGGACTACTTACAGTTATCTTCTATAACTTGATTTCTGAAAATGTGACAGAAAGAGAGGGGCTCTTCCTATGAAAAAACACAAAAATCTTTTGTTGTTAGCAGCTATTGTTGTGATTATTATTGGTGCCTTCTTACTTGCGCCTAAGGGAGTAGAGTATAGTGGTACAGATGATGCTGCAGAAAATGCTATTTCTACTATTCAGAAAGATTATAAACCATGGTTCTCACCATTGTTTGAACCACCAGGATCAGAAGTTGAAAGCTTGCTCTTTACCCTTCAAGGTAGTATCGGTGCGGGAATTATCTTTTATGTCATCGGTTACCATCGAGGGAAAAAACACCAAGATAAATAAATCATTCTATTAAGTATTTGTAGGGGAGGAAACTATGTTTGTCATTGATCGCTATGCTTATAACAACCGTTGGACTGCAGTTCCAGTGGTGCATAAATTTATTTTATATGTTTTATTGATGGTCATCTCATTCTCTGGTTTCCTTCCTTTACAAATCTTGTTAATGGTTGCGATGGTACCTCTAACTTGCTATATTGCCAAAGTTCCAGTTTTAAAATACCTAGGCTGGTTTCGTTACCCCTCTATTTTTATCTTATTGAGTATGGCAACCTTTGTTTTCAGCTATGGAGAAAATAGCCAGCAGTTCTTAATGGCCTTCCCTGTGGGGAGCCATGGCTATTTTGGTATTTTCCATGCTTCGGCAAAACAAGTGCTTCCGATTGTGATGAGAATATACTGTTCTTTAATTTCAACCTATTTTATTGCATTAACCGTTCCATTTAATCAAATGATGAAGCTTTTTAAAAGTCTCCATTTACCAGAGATTCTAATGGAATTAATCGTCCTCATGTATCGCTTTATCTTTTTAGTCTTAATCGAATTTTTGACCATTCGCGATACCTTAGATTTAAAATTTTCATTTGTAAATAAGAAAAAAACGTATCTTGCTTGGGGAAGATTAGCCAATACCTTGTTTGTCAAATTATTAGCGGATAATCAGCGGTTAAATGATGTCTTAACCTTGAAATTTGCTCAAGCTAAAGAAATCGATGAAGAGGAGTAAAAATATGTTAAAATTAGAGAATATTACGGTTTTATTTGATGAATTGAAAGCTCTGGACCATGTGAATATGGAATTCATGGAAGGAAAGATCACCGGGATTATTGGAACCAATGGTTCCGGAAAATCTACCCTGATGAAGGTCATGACCAAACTTCTCAAGCCCCAAGAAGGCAGTGTTAGTTTGGATAATCAGGTGATTCAAGATAAGAAGAAAGTTTTGTTTGCCTATAGGCAAGAAGTCAATATGGTCTTTCAAAATCCTGAACAACAATTGTTTTATACCATTGCCAAAGATGATATTGGCATGGCGCTAGAGAATTTAGGGTACTCTAAAGAGGAGTGTGAGAAACGGGTTCAAGAAGCGATTGAACTGATGGACATCGAAGAGTTACAGGATCGACCCGTGCAATACTTGAGTTACGGCCAAAAGAAAAAAGTAGCCATTGCGGGAATGTTAGCTCTCAAACCACGTTTTCTATTATTAGATGAGCCAACCGCTGGGCTGGATCCTAAAGGGCGGGATCAAATGGCTATGATTATGAAAAGACTTGTTTCTAATGGAACCAGCATTATTGTTACCAGCCATGACATGGATCTCATGTATGACTGTTGTGACTATGCCTACCTTATCAAAAAGGGCAAGATCATGACCCAAGGGACAAAATATGAAGTGTTCCAGGAAGAAAACTTGTTGTTGGATGCTGGACTTTCTGTTCCATGGATTGTCAAACTCCATCAGGCCATCCAGACGCCTCTAGTTGAAAATGAAGCAATCCTATTTGAACAGTTGAAAGAAGGATATGTATGGCAAAATCGTTAATGATTCAGGGAACAGCTTCAGATGCAGGTAAAAGTTTAATTGCTGCAGGCTTGTGCCGTATTTTAAAGCAAGATGGCTACACGGTCGTTCCCTTTAAATCTCAAAATATGGCCTTGAACTCCTTTATCACCAAAAATGGATTTGAGATGGGGCGAGCACAGGTAGTCCAAGCAGAAGCAGCAGGCATTGATCCAGATGTCCGTATGAATCCGGTCTTACTCAAGCCCACTTCGGACCGCAAATCTCAAGTGGTTTTTATGGGGAAAGTCCTAAAAGATATGGATGCAGTGGATTACCATGAATTTAAGCAAGAGTTACTGCCTAAAATCAAAGAAGTCTACCAAGAATTGGACCAGGAGTATGATGCCATTATCCTGGAAGGGGCGGGCAGTCCAGCCGAAATCAACTTAAATGAACGCGATATCGTCAATATGGGGATGGCGCGTCTGGTTGATGCTCCGGTCATCTTAGTTGCGGATATTGACAAAGGAGGAGTATTTGCCTCTATTTATGGTACAATCGAATTAATGCCAGAAGAAGACCGCAAGCGTATCAAAGGGGTTCTGATCAATAAATTTAGGGGAGATGTTGCTCTCCTTCAGTCTGGAATTGATATGATCGAAGAGCTGACTCACGTGCCTGTCATAGGAGTGGTCCCTTATGCAGATATCGATATTGATAGTG
>CAUTRO010000198.1:0-2928 GCA_963540685.1 uncultured Streptococcus sp. | reverse complement strand
AGTGGGATTTGACCGGGTGCACTTCCTTCTCCGACTCTGGCATAAGACCAGGAAGACCCCGTCAAATCAGCAGTCAACCGCGAAATCTTACCGACCTTGCCCATGGAAATGGTCACATACTCTTGCTCAGGATTTAGCGTCTTAAAACCACGGGTATAATTCATCAGGTCCAAAACATCCTGTTCATTGTGAGCCATGACAGACACCTTGACCAATTTTGGAGAAAAGCTGGTCAATTCTGATAAAATCTCCATCATATTTTCTGGTGTCTCTTGGAAATTATGGTAGCTGAGTACAAGATTTGGAAACTCTAACATTTCTTCAAAGACTTCGCGGTGACTATAAAATTCAAAATCAATATACTCAGGGTGATAAATCGAATGAATATCTTTCAGAATGCCAACATATTCCTCGTTGGTCAATTCCATCTCACCACCTTCTGCTTTGGTCCGCAAGGTGAATAAAATCTCACGTCCAGCAAATTTCTCAAATATTGCTGGAGCCACGGTCAAGATTTCACTTTTTTCTAAAAAGTCCGCCCGCCACTCAATGACATCTGCATCATCGTAGCGCGAACCATCTAGTTGTTGCGCCTCTTCTAATGTGCGAGGCATAATCGACACAACTTACTTCATACATCATCCTTTTTCGTTAATTCTTTAAAGTAATTACTACTTTCTTCTTTCTTGTTCCATCGAAAATCTCCCGGAAGACCATATTCCGCTAGATAGCGATGCTTTCGGCCTTGAAATCCCTTTTCGATTTGTTTTTTAAATTTTTCTTTGGTAACATTTGCTGCATTGGTACTAAGAATCAAGGTCCCACCTGGATTTAAAATCTCCAGGGCCTCACTGACCAACCGATGGTAGTCTTTAGCGACCGAGAAGGTCCGCTTTTTGTTTCGAGCAAAGCTCGGAGGATCCAGGACGATCACATCATAGCTCAAATCGTGGCGCTTGGCATACTTGTAATAATCAAAGACATCCATCACAACAAAACGATGGGCATCTAGTGCCAAGCCATTTGCCACAAAATGGGCCTCTGACAATTCCCTGCTTCTCTTAGCCAGATCGACCGAAGTCGTCTCTACTGCTCCGCCCATAGCAGCTGCAACAGAAAAAGCAGCTGTATAAGAAAACATATTAAGCAAAGACTTACCAGCAGCGAGCCCCTCCACTAAACTTCCTCGGACTTCATGCTGGTCCAAAAAGATGCCCGTCATCAAGCCATCATTGAGAAAGACCTGATAAGAGACTCCATTCTCAAGAATGAGAAACTCTTGAGGGGCTTCTTCCCCATATAGATGAGCCGACTCATAATCCAAGCCCTTAAAGCGAATCTTTTCATAGCCTCCCCTCACCTCAGGAAAGACTTCTTGAAAAGCAGTTAGAATCGTTTTCTTGATCTGGAATACGAAAGGGTTGTACCAAGAAAAGACAACAAACTCACCATACAAGTCAATCGTGAAACCGCCAAAACCGTCTCCCTCTTGGTTAAAGAGACGAAAGGCGGTTGTTGATGCATCGGCATAATAAGACCGTCGGTATTGCTTGGCCTTTATAAACCGTTCCTGAAAAAAGGCTAGATCAAAAACGACCAACTCTGATGAAACAAACCAACCGATCCCTTTATTTTGTTCAGAAAGGTATCCGACTCCTAGAGATTGTCCATCACCTGAAAGAAATTGAACCACTTGATCCAAGGCAGGAAGCGAGTCAAAATCTTGTTTTTCAAGAAGTGATTTCCCCTGTTTGATTTTTGTTACAACTTGACGACTGACAGTGAGTTTTTTCATAACTTCTATTATACCAAAACTCTCGTCGTTTCACAAAGTTATAATATTATAGTCTATCCTTTTTCCATTTCTTAACCACATCTATTGTGACCTTATTCTCCCTGATAGGACACCTCCGAACACATCCCTTACTAGATAATTTCTTTCCTTCGATTCACAGTCATTTTTTTCTTTCTCCATAAAAATGTGGTATACTGGTATATGAAAATTTTTAGGAAATAAGACAAGGAAGTAACATTTTGTGAAAAAAATTACCAATTCGATACTCAATTTCATGAGTACCAGACTAGGATTTGTCTTGACCCTTCTGTTGCTCTACTGGTTTAAAACCATGTGGGCCTATACAGTTGATTTTAACTTAGATATTCAAGGGCCCTATCAGATTTTTCTGGCAGTGATCAACCCATTACCGATCAGCTTACTCTTCATCGGTCTTGCTCTCTATATCAAACGGACTAAACTCTTTTATAGTTTGGCCTTTGGGATCTATCTCCTCTTATTTATTTGGTTAATTTCTAATTCCATCTATTATAGAGAATTTACAGACTTCGTAACGGTCAATACCATGTTGGCTTCCAGCAAGGTTTCTGCTGGCCTCGGAGCAGCAGCTCTAGAATTGTTCCGTCCATGGGATGTGATTTACATTCTGGATTTCCCAATCCTAGCTTTCTTCTTTTTTAAGAAATGGATTCGAATGGACAAGCGTCCCTTCAATAAACGAGCTAGTTTTGCGGTCACATCCTTATCTGCTATGCTCTTTTCGGCCAATCTTTTCCTTGCAGAAATTGACCGGCCTGAGCTCTTGACACGTGGGTTCTCAAACTATTATGTTGTTCGTGCCTTGGGTCTTCCTGCTTTTCTAGGATACAGCGCCAATCAGACCTATGCTGCCAACAAAGAACGCTCCAAAGCTTCTGAAGATGATCTAAAACCGGTTGAAGAATATGTCCAACAGCATTATGCTAAGGCCAATCCGGAATACTTCGGAATGGCAAAAGGTCGAAATGTCATCTACATTCACTTGGAAAGTTTCCAACAATTCTTGATCGATTACAAATTGAAAGTAGACGATAAAGAATATGAAGTGACGCCTTTCATAAATTCCCTATATCATTCGAAGGAAACCTTTGCCT
>CAUTRO010000197.1:0-2930 GCA_963540685.1 uncultured Streptococcus sp. | reverse complement strand
CTATCTTCTTCATCAAAACCATTTATTCCTTCGTCTTGGCTATTATCTGTATTGCCAGTGCACTTTTCTTCAACGTCAATTATTTGTTGATTTTTCCATTCATCCCGATTCAAATCACCTTGATTGACCAATTTGTCGAAGGTTTCCCACCATTTGTTTTGACCTTTGAACGCAATATCAAACCAGTTGAAAAGCACTTCTTGAAACGCTCGCTCTATCTCGCCTTACCAAGCGCCTTGATGGTCGTCTTTAGTGTCTTGTTTATTCGCCTTTGGGGAGCAAGTCATGGTTGGTCTGCAGCCGATATGTCTACTGTATCCTATTACTTACTTGGATCCATCGGTTTCCTAGCTGTCATCCGTGCTTGCCTTCCACTAAATATCTGGCGAGCCCTCCTCATCCTCTTCTCTGTTGTTGGATTTTATGCATCTGCGGTCGTGTTGAAAAACTTGATCGAGATTTCACTCCTTACAGCCACTACTTTCCCAGTTTATCTGGCATTGATGACTGTCTTTACAGGAGTCTTTATCCTCACCACGATTCTACAAAAATATGAATTTGACTAAAAAGTTGAGAGTAAAAACTCTCAACTTTTTCTGTTCTGCCCATCTTTCCCCAAGCCTCTTTTCATGCTATAATAGAGCCATGACAGATATCGAATTAAAAGACGGCGAGCGCGTCAATCAACTCTTTTCAAGTGATGTGAAAATCATACAAAATCGGGAAGTCTTTAGTTACTCCGTGGATAGTGTTTTGCTCTCCCGTTTTCCAAAATTACCTAAGCGAGGTTTGATTGTGGATCTCTGCGCTGGAAATGGGGCCGTGGGACTTTTTGCAAGTACCCGAACAGAGGCCCAGATCATTGGTGTCGAAATTCAGGAACGTCTAGCGGATATGGCTACCCGCTCGATTGTCCTCAATGGATTGGACCAACAAATGTCCATGATTACAGATGACCTCAAGCATTTGCCTCAACATATCCAAGGGAGTAAGGTTGATATTATCCTCTGTAATCCTCCCTATTTCAAGGTTGAGGAACATTCCAATCTCAACGAGAGCGAACACTACCTCTTAGCTCGGCATGAAATCACGACCAATTTAGATGAGATCTGCCATGTGGCCCAGCGGGTTCTCAAGTCTAATGGTCGTCTAGCCATGGTCCATCGGCCAGACCGCTTCTTGGATATCATCGAAACCATGAAGCGCTACAATCTTGCCCCTAAGCGGATCCAGTTTGTCTATCCCAAAGTAAGCAAAGAGGCGAATATGCTATTGATTGAGGCAATCAAGGATGGCTCCCTAGATGGGTTAAAGATCTTGCCTCCCCTTTTCATTCACAATGAAGATGGCAGCTATACAGACGAGATTCATGAGATCTACTATGGAAACTAAAGCCTACATGTATGTCCTTGAGTGCGCTGATGGCTCCCTCTACACTGGTTATACCACAGATATTGAGAAACGCCTAAAGACCCACAATGCTGGAAAAGGGGCCAAATACACACGGGCTCGCCTCCCCGTTAAACTTCTTTACCAAGAATCCTATCCAGATAAGCCTTCTGCTATGTCTGCCGAAGCCCTCTTTAAAAAGAAATCGCGCCAAGCAAAACTAAACTATATCAAAAAGAACCGTCGGACTCTCTAGTCCAACGGTTTTTCACTTACAAAATGGTAATACGGTACTGGTGACTCCGTGTCTCTTGAGGGGCCAACTGGATCACCCCTTTTTTGTCTTCAAAGAAGTCACCCTCTTCCGCAGAGGTGGAAATGCCGGTCCAAGGCTCCAAAGCAATAAAAGGGCCATTGTTATTGCTAGACCAAAGGACGAGATTCTCAAAATCTGGAAAAGCAAATTCCAAACCTTTACCAGATTTTTTCGAGATGAGTTTCACAGATTTAGAAAGCAATTCATCTAAAATAATGGCATCTTTTTCAAAAAGCTCGTGTGTCAACTGTAAGCTAGCTGTATGATCCAAAAATGGGGTCCGCTTTAAGCGATCAACCAAACCGGTCTCTGTGAATAAGAGTGGAACACTACAGGTTTCTTCTTTTTCAAAAATCAACTGGTAATCTTCATAGACTTCATCTGCTAAAAGGGGACAATGAAAGGCTGGATGCCCTCCAATGAAATAAGGCATAGCTTGGTCTGACTCTAGATTTTGCACGCGATAGGTGACTGTAATATCTTTTCCCTGCAATTCATAAGCGATCTCCACTCGAAAATGATAGGGATAGTGTTGCAAACTCTCGTCATTTGAGGTGATTTCAAAGACAAGATGATAGTCTGTTTGTTCTTTGAGTTCAAACTCTCTCTTGCGAATCAGACCATGTCTTGGAAGCTGGCCAGTCTTCACTCCATCTTTGAGATGATACTGCACTTGATTATTACGGACACTCCCACAAATCGGAAACAAAACCGGCGCTTGTCCTGACCAGTACTGAGGATCTCCTTGCCAAAGATATTCAATGCCTTCTTTGCTTCGGATGGAGCTCAATTCCCCTCCAAAGGTCTTAAAGTGCACTTCTAGATCATTATTTTTTAATGCAATCACCATGGATAACACCTCTTTGTAATTGTTATAGTTACTATATTCATTATAACCTTTTAGCAAAGATTGTCAATTTTATTTTTGCCCGATATTTTTTTAAAAAAATAAGAAAAAAGTCTTGACAAAACTTAGAAATAATTGTACACTTAATATGTTAACAGAGATATGTTTTTTTATATCATTCCTTATTTCTGTTGTCTGACTTTTTTAGAACGCTCCTTATCCTGATACATTTTTCTAGAAGAGTCAGTCATCATTTTGGTCTCCTTATAAATATACAAGGGTTAGCAATGAGTTAACCCTTGTATTTTTGATTTTCCAATAAAAAAAAAGAGAGTGGGACAGAAATCGGTCATTCGTTAGAATTCGATTTCGTCGTCC
>CAUTRO010000196.1:0-2951 GCA_963540685.1 uncultured Streptococcus sp. | reverse complement strand
ACGACTTTGTTACCAAGCCCTTTGATCAAAATGTCCTCCTTGCCAAGGTTCAAGGACTCTTGCGCCGCTCTTACGAATTTGGGACAGATCAAAACCTGCTGGAGCACCGTGGGGCTATTCTCAATCTCAAGTCCACAGACTTGGTGTATCAAGGAGAAGTCATTAAGCTGACCAAGAATGAATTTCAGATTTTGCGGGTCCTGTTTGAGCATGCGGGCAGTATCGTAGCACGGGATGATATGATGAAAGAACTCTGGAATAGCGACTTCTTTATTGATGACAACACCTTGTCTGTCAATGTAGCTCGCCTGCGAAAGAAACTAGAAGAGGTTGGCTTGTCAAACTTCATTGAAACCAAGAAAGGCATCGGTTACGGGTTGGTCCATGAATAAATTTGGAAACATCTTTTGGCAGTATGTGGTATCCCGCAGGCGCTTGCTCTTTCTAGTAGTCATCTTTTTGATCGTCGATCTGATCTTTGCCTATCTCTTTCCAGAGGCTGGGACGGTTTTCCTTTATGCGACCCTAGTGCTAGGCTTTTTTGCCCTCTGTGTCTTGGTCTGGGACTTTGCCATGACCTTTCAGGACTACCGCAAAGCCGCGCTGTATGAGGAAATAGAGTTTGCCTCCCCTCTGGAACATCTCCTTTATAAAAAATACACGGAAGAAAAGCAGGCGCGCTTAGAGGAAGGCAAAACAGCCCAAGCCAAGTTCAATGACCTGATGGATTACTATACTCTTTGGGTTCACCAGATTAAGACGCCCATTGCGGCTAGCCAGCTCTTGGTCCAAGATGTCGAGACACCTATTGTCAAGCAGCAGATGGAGCAGGAACTGTTCAAGATTGATTCCTATGCCAATCTGGTTCTGCAGTATCTGCGATTGGAGAGTTTTCATGACGATCTGGTCTTAAAGCGCGTGTCGCTAGAGGACTTGGTCAAAGAAGTAGTCCGCAAATATGCCATCTTCTTTATCCAAAAGAACTTGAGAGTGGACCTGCATGATTTGGAGCATGAGGTGATCACAGACCGCAAGTGGCTCTTGGTCATCATTGAGCAGCTCTTGTCCAATAGCCTCAAGTATACCAGTACCGGTGGAATTGAGATCTATTTCAAAGACCAGACCCTCTATATAAAAGACAGCGGGATTGGGATCAAAAATAGCGATGTCCTTCGCGTCTTTGAGCGGGGCTTCTCGGGCTACAATGGCCACCTGACCCAGCAATCCTCAGGGTTGGGGCTTTATCTGTCTAAGAAAATCGCAGAACAATTGGGCCACAAGATCACCCTCCATTCAGAGGTTGGCCAGGGTACGACGGTTGCCATTCGCTTTGAAGAGAAGAAGTTGGTGATAGATTAAATTTTCCCCATCTTACAAAAATGTAAGAAATAAACGCTAAAATGAAAGGTTAGGTTATGGTAGCCGCCTTTTATTTTTTATACAATAGTCTCATCAAATGAAGGAGGTCAAGAAAATGAAACTCTTGAAATGGATGAAAGAACCCCAAAAAATCAAAAAACCAACTCACCAAACCGATTTGGAAAAGGCGGAATTTGGTCGCCAAGTCCTACAACAAACTCAAGAATTTTTCTTGATCTACTAGTAAAAGGAGAAAAGTATGTCATTACTAGATGTTCAACATATCAAAAAGATTTACAAAACCCGCTTTCAAGGCACGCAAGTCGAAGCCCTAAAGGACATTCACTTCACCGTGGAAAAAGGGGAGTATGTCGCCATCATGGGGGAATCCGGATCCGGGAAATCGACTCTCCTCAATATCCTAGCCATGCTAGACCAGCCGACCGAAGGACGGGTCTACCTTAATGGCACTGATACCTCAACCATCAAGAACAAGGATGCATCGAGCTTTCGTCGCGAAAAACTGGGCTTTGTCTTTCAAGACTTCAACCTGTTGGATACCTTATCTGTCAAGGATAATATCCTCCTCCCTCTGGTCCTCTCACGCAGACCAGTTAAGGAAATGATGAGCAAGGTGGATAGCGTGAGTCGGGAATTGGGCATTCACCAGCTTCTTGAAAAATACCCTTACGAGATTTCTGGTGGGCAAAAACAACGGGTGGCCGTAGCACGGGCCATTATCACCTCACCTGAAATCCTCCTTGCGGATGAGCCAACAGGGGCGTTGGATTCAAAGTCTTCGGCGGCTTTGCTGGATGTCTTTGACGATATCAATAGCATGGGGCAAACCATTCTTATGGTGACTCACTCAACGGCCGCAGCAGCTCGGGCCAAGCGCGTGCTCTTTATCAAGGACGGAATTCTTTACAACCAGATCTTCCGCGGAGAAAAAACGGAGCGTCAAATGTTCCAAGAAATCTCAGATACTCTGACGGTCATGGCAAGTGAGGTGGAGTAGATGTTTCGATTAACCACTAAATTAGCTTGCTCCAATCTCATTAAGAACCGCAAGCTCTATTATCCCTTTGCGATTGCAGTCATTCTCGCAGTGACCATCGCCTACCTCTTTGACTCCCTGACCTTTAATCCTCATCTCCAAGATCTTAGAGGTGGCTCAACAATGCTTTTCACCCTTGGCTTGGGGTTGTTCGTGGTCAATGTCGCGGGAGCTATCATCGTGCTCTATGCCAATAGCTTCGTCATGAAAAACCGCTCCAAGGAGCTGGGAATCTACAGCATGCTCGGCCTTGAAAAGCGGCATCTCATCAGCATGATTTTCAAAGAACTCTTGATGTTTGGCTTTGTAACTGTCTCAGCTGGTGTCTTGATTGGAGCCCTCTTTGACAAGCTGATCTTTGCCTTTCTCTTGAAACTGATGAAGATGAAGGTCCAGCTAGTATCTACCTTCCAACCTGGGATTGTCGTCTTGGTCTTTGTCACCTTTGGTCTAATCTTTGCTCTTTTGGTTTTTCTCAATGCTTGGCGCATTCTTCGCTTGAATGCTCTGCAATTAACGCGTGAGAAGGCTAGTG
>CAUTRO010000195.1:0-2960 GCA_963540685.1 uncultured Streptococcus sp. | reverse complement strand
GACTAGCTGGGTCTTCTTTTTTTTCCGTCGCAAGCGAATAGCTACCTGTTCAGCCATCTCCCGAAACACCAGTTCAATATCTGTTTGTAGATGGTAGTCATAGGGCAAGATTTGAGAGTTGCCAATGCCTCGTGACTTCGGACGATAAGGTTTGTGGACATTACTTTCATCAATGCCATGAGCATGGAACCAAAGTTGAAGTCCCATGACTCCGAATTCTTTCTTTAAGAGATCTGGATGAGCCTGAGCCAGTTCTTTAATCGACCTGATCCCGATCCCTTGCAATCGTTTTTCAGTGCGATGTCCAATGCCCCAAAAATCAGTGAGCTGGGGCAGTTTCCAGACCTTGCTTTCTACATCTTCGTAAGACCAATTGGAGCGCATATTTCGGCAATGTTTGGCTTCATTGTCCAAGGCTAGTTTGGCAAGAAGGGGATTGGCGTTGCTGAGGCCGATGGTAGAATAGATTCCAGTTTCCTGCCAAATCCTTTTTTGGATCCTGGCAGAAAGAAGGTCCAGTTTTTCCTTTCGAGAGAGGGAGGAATCTGGAATAAAATAATTTAAGGAAGAAGTCAGATCGATAAAGCCTTCGTCGATCGAGTAAGGAAAAATATCATCTGGTGCCGCAAATTCCTGAAAAACTTTCTGAATCTCCATATTGACCTGAATGTAGGCATTCATGCGTGGCGGTACAATCAGAGTTCTCTTGGCCCAGGATTCAATGTATGCAATAAAGCCTGGATCTGTTGGCAATCCTTGTTTTTTGGCGACGTAGCTGTTGAATTTTCTGGTTTTGAGATCAAAAGGCAGGTCGTAGCTACGGCTCACATTCTTCTTGCCAAAGACTTGTTTGAAAACGGGAGAGCTCGCCAAAATCAGACCAGCAGAATTATCGCTTCGGCTCATGACGCAAAGAGAAGTAGTCAGGGGATGAAGGCCCAGACGGACACACTCACAACTAGCATAAAAACTTTTCATATCCACAAAAGCAATATCCGAATGAGGCTCACGTGAATAATCAAATAGCATCCTTACACCTCAAGCGGTAGAAAATGCCCGACCACAATGCCGACGATTTTTGGCTCGTCTTCATAAGGAGCAAATAAATCGTCATAATCAGGATTGATGGATTCTAAACGCAAGCCTTCAGCCTCTCGATAGACTTTCTTGATGTAGGTTTTTCCATTCCAGATGAGGGCGTAGACAGCCCCGTCGTAGTCAAATCCGGTCTGCTTCATGAGGGCAACAGAGCCATTGGGGTAGAGAGGTTCCATCGAATTTCCGGACACCCAAGAGGCGAAGTCATGCTGGATCTCTTTGTCAAAATAGACGGTTTCATAGTCCGTTTCGTTATCATAAAAGGTATGTCCTAAACCAGCTGCCAGCTCAATCGAAAGAACCTTATAAGCCGTCAAGGAAACAACTTTTTGCTGCTGTTCGAATAACTGGCTGGCCAATTGGTCGACTTTCTTTTGATGAGGTGGGGTCAATAAAGGGTAGGTGTAGAGTGCAGACTCTTTGTTAATAAAGTAGTCCTCTTTAACGGAGAGGCGCTTGGCCAACCTCCTGAGATTTTTTTCGTGTGGCTCGGCTAAGCCATTCTCCCAACTGGAGTAAGTCTTGCGAGAAATTTTGAGATCCTCGTAGACATCTGCTTGGGTCAATCCTATTTCTAGGCGTCTTTCTTTTAGTTTTTTTGCATCAAACATGTTGCTTCTCCTATGTAACGTTTTAAAAGTTACGTATAGTTTATCAAAAATAAAATCCTTTTGCAAGAGAAAAATTCCCTTATAAGGGGATGGAAAGACTTGGATTTTGAGTAAAAAAAGAGTATAATCAGTTTTACAACTTCTATCAACGAGGAACTATATGAAAAAAAGTTTTATACACCAACAAAAAGAAATTTCGTTTGTTAAAACGACGTTCACACAATATTTAAAAGATAAATTGGACATCATTGAAGTCCAAGGGCCAATTTTGAGTAAGGTCGGAGATGGGATGCAGGATAACCTTTCTGGGATTGAACATCCGGTATCTGTAAAAGTCCTTCAAATTCCTGACGAGACTTATGAAGTCGTGCATTCACTCGCAAAATGGAAACGCCATACCTTGGCACGTTTTGGGTTTGGTGAAGGGGAAGGCCTCTTCGTCCATATGAAGGCTCTTCGTCCAGATGAAGATTCGCTAGATGCTATCCACTCCGTTTATGTCGACCAATGGGACTGGGAAAAAGTCATCCCAAATGGTCAACGCAACATCGCCTATCTCAAAGAAACGGTTGAAAAAATCTACAAGGCAATTCGTTTGACAGAACTAGCAGTGGAAGCGCGTTATGATATTGAGTCTGTCCTTCCAAAGCAAATTACCTTCATTCACACAGAAGAATTGGTGGAACGCTATCCAGACTTAACTCCAAAAGAGCGTGAAAATGCCATTGCCAAAGAATTCGGGGCTGTTTTCTTGATCGGGATTGGTGGAGAGCTTGCAGATGGCAAACCACACGATGGACGCGCACCTGACTACGATGACTGGACAACAGAATCTGAAAATGGCTACAAGGGATTGAATGGTGATATCCTTGTATGGAATGATGTCCTAGGCTCAGCCTTTGAGTTGTCTTCAATGGGGATCCGTGTCGATGAGGAAACACTTCGCCGTCAAATTGCGATTACAGGAGACCAAGATCGTCTTCAATTAGAGTGGCACAGGGCCTTGTTAAATGGTCTCTTCCCACTTACCATTGGTGGAGGGATCGGGCAATCTCGTTTGGCCATGTTCTTGCTTCGTAAGAAACATATCGGGGAAGTCCAAACCAGTGTCTGGCCTCAATCTGTTCGCGATGAATATGAAAATATCCTATAAAAAAAGAGGTTGGGACAAAAGTTCTAGCCTCTTAATTGTCTTTTGATTGTCGAGCAAGACGCAGTGGTTGAGTGGGCTCTACTACGCTGATTTCATCA
>CAUTRO010000194.1:0-2963 GCA_963540685.1 uncultured Streptococcus sp. | reverse complement strand
TGATCGTAATAAGAGGCACCGACGATCATAACTGGTTTATTTTCAAATGGATGAACCTCGAAAGAAAGCCATTCAAGAACTGATTTTAGAGCAGCTGAAATGGTATGGTTGTGTTCTGGAGTTGCAATAATCACCCCATCTGCACGAGTGATTTTATTATACAAAAGACGCAATTGGAAGCTTTCGTCCCATTTTTCATCTTGGTTAAACATTGGCACTTCATCAATTTCAAGAATTTCTAATTCAAATTTGCGCTTAAATTGGCGTTGCATGAATTCCAAGAGTTTACGGTTATATGACTGATCATAATTTGATCCTAAAATACCAACAAATTTCATTCTGTTCGTCTCCTATCCTACAAGTTTTCCCAGTTAAATTTTTCAGCAGATTTGCGAATTAGCTCATGAGCATTACGTAATTTGTCTGTAATTTTTACAAAAATACGGAAGTCATCGAAGATGGCATCCAATTTTTGAATGACTTCTAAATCTACCAGATCTCCATATTGGTCGAAGGCTTGCAATGAATGAGAAAGTAAGAATTCATCCGGCAAAACAGTTGCTTTAATTTCTGGAGCGTTTAAGATTTGGCGAAGTTGCAGTTGGGCACGTGAAGAACCTAAAGTACCATATGAAGCGCCAGTAATCATAACTGGTTTGTTCAATAACGGAAAGACTCCATAAGAAAGCCATGCTAAAGCACTCATCAGGACAGCTGGAATAGAGTGATCATATTCCGGAGTGCCGATGATGACCCCATCTGCAGCCTCAATTTTAGCAGCAATGTCCAAAACAGCTTCAGGCACTTGTTTGTCGGCTGGTTTGTTAAAGACTGGGATGTCTTTAATTTCGACCAATTCTATCTCAGCCTTGTCTGAAAAATGCTTTTGCATGTATTGAAGTAGTTGACGGTTTGTAGAACGTTTGGAGTTAGTCCCAACAATCGCAATGAGTTTTGTCATAAAAATTTCCTTTCTGATATAGCATTATATATAGGATTGAAGCCCACTTGTAAAAGCGATCTTGCCTGATTGCGATACCAATAAGGTATCGATCCCAGGCAGTGATTCAACAATATTGAGAATAGAAGTAGGGGATTCTCCGAACAGCCGAGTCGTCCAAATTTCCCCGTCGACAGATCGATTAGAGATAATGGTAATGCTAGCTAATTCTGTCTCAACAGGATAGCCTGTCGTGCTATCAAATATATGGTGAAATGACTGGCCATCCACCTCTAGATGACGTTCGTAAATCCCTGACGTGACGACAGACTTGTTCTCGATGGAAAGAGCGAGTATGTGATGCCCCCTTGGCTCAACAGGATTTTGTATCCCAATTCGCCAGGGTTGTTTTTTTATCGGATTTTGACCGACCGTTAGAATATTGCCTCCAAGATCGATCAAGGCATCCTCAACTCCTTGGCTTTTTAAGAATGTAGCAATTAAATCCGCACTATAGCCCTTGGCAAGAGCTCCAAGATCAATTTTCATCCCTGGGCGTTTAAGAAAAACCGCTTGTTTTTCTGTATCCAGTTGGATTTGCTTGGGATCAATCTTGTTTAAGGATTGGTCGATCTCCTCTTGAGAAGGACGCCTAGCGTCAGAAAATCCAATTCGCCAAGTCTGAACAAGAGGACCAATCGCAATATTCAAATGGCTATTTTTGGCCTGACTGTGCTGGGTCCCTAAAGAGATTAGTTCAAAAAGATCTGGGTGGACTTGAACGGCTGAAATACCTGCTTGATGATTAACCTCCATGAGTTCAGAGCTTGCATCATTGGCACTGAACCGGTGTTCATAAGACCGGAGAAGCTCAAAGCATCGCGTTAGAAGCTTATCTGCTTGCGGGTGCAGGATCGAAACAGTAATCGTTGTTCCCATCAAGCGTTCAGATTGACTGCTAAGCTCCACTGAAAAATCTCTCCTTTTCTATTTTCACTTACATACAGTATATCAAAAAGATATCGTTTTCACAATTGTTTCAAGCATATTTGTTGACTTTTTTTAAAGCATGTGAATTCTTTATTTCTTGAGAAATTGAAAATAAAATCACAAATTTTAAGCAAAATCATTGTAAACGATATCATTTTTATGATATACTCAAGGGGTAAATTAAATTAAAGGTAGGAATTTTTCTATGAGTAAAATTGTTGTTGTAGGGGCAAACCATGCCGGAACAGCATGTATCAACACTATGTTAGATAATTTTGGATATGAAAATGAGATTGTAGTTTTCGATCAAAACTCTAACATTTCGTTCCTTGGTTGCGGAATGGCGCTTTGGATCGGTGAACAAATCGATGGTCCTGAAGGTCTTTTCTACTCTGATAAAGAAAAATTGGAAGCAAAAGGTGCAAAAGTGTATATGAACTCACCTGTTCTTTCAATCGATTATGATAAAAAAATTGTGACAGCGGAAGTTGACGGGAAAGAACACAAAGAAAGCTACGAAAAATTGATCTTTGCGACTGGTTCAACACCAATCATTCCTCCAATTAAAGGAGTTGAAATTGTTCCTGGTAACCGTGAGTTCAAGGCAACTCTTGAAAACCTTCAGTTTGTTAAATTGTATCAAAATGCTGAAGAAGTGATTGAAAAATTGAAAGACAACAGCAAACACTTGAACCGCATTGCCGTAGTTGGTGGTGGGTACATCGGTGTTGAGTTAGCTGAAGCTTTCGAACGCCTTGGCAAAGACGTTGTCTTGGTTGATATCGTGGATACTGTCTTGAATGGTTACTACGATAAAGATTTTACCGACATCATGGCTAAGAATTTGGAAGACCACAACATCCGTTTGGCCCTTGGACAAACTGTTCAAGCAGTTGAAGGAGATGGTAAAGTGGAACGCCTTGTAACGGACAAAGAAACTTTCGATGTAGATATGGTGATCTTGGCAGTTGGTTTCCGTCCTAACACAGCTCTTGCTGATGGTAAGATCGAACTCTTCCGCAACGGTGCCTTC
>CAUTRO010000193.1:0-2989 GCA_963540685.1 uncultured Streptococcus sp. | reverse complement strand
TAGGGCAGCAAGGGATGGCCCCTTATCATCCTGTACCCCTCGGCCTACTAAATAATCACCGACAATAGTCGCTTCAAAAGGGGGCGTTTGCCAATCTTCTAAATCACCGGCTGGAACAACATCCAAGTGACAAAGAACGGCCAGGAGTTCTTCCCCCTGACCGATCTCTGCATATCCATAGTATCCTTCAGGATCTATATAAGTTTGAAAACCTAATTCTTGAGCAAGCTCTAAGGTTTTTTCTAGGACATCTTGGATAGCTTGTCCAAACGGTGTTCCATTTTCCCCTTCATTTAATACAGAAGGGTAAGAAATGATGGTTTGAAGAGAGTTTAAAAACTGCTCTTTTACATCGTCCTTTATTCTATTTTTCATGAAACACCTACTTTATTCTATTGCAAGAATGGAACTACAGTTCCGAGTAGAAGAAGGGCAATGGTGATCACAACAATCGCTACGACCAATTTACCCATGAATTTCCACCATGCACTCAAGTCAACACGTCCAAGAGCAAGAGCTCCCATTACGATACCTGAAGTTGGTGCGATCAAGTTCAAGACACCAGATGCAGATTGGTAAGCTGTAACAATCAAGCTACCTGGTACGTTGACGAATTTACCAAGAGGTGCCATGATACCCATTGTCGCACTGGCAAGTCCAGATGATGATGGGATCAAGAATGACATTGGCAAGTAGAAAATGTAAGTCAAGACAATGAACAATTGAGATGAAAGACCTTTCAGTCCTTCTTCACCCCAGTGAAGGATTGTCGCAGTGATCATACCATCGTTCATGATGACTTGGATACCACGTGCTACTGCTACGATAAGAGCAACACTCAAGAGGTCAGCTGCACCATTCATGAAGGATGAAATAATTTTATCTTCTTTCAAGCCATAAATGATACCAACAAGGATTCCCATGAAGGCAAAGAGCATAGCTGTTTGAGGGAAGTACCAAGTACCAAGAGCATCAGTATTACCGATCAATTGACCAAGATAAGGAATCTTATGAAGGGATTCATTAAAGCTATCAAAGAATGTGATTCCCAAATCCTTGAATGGGATAAATCCAGCAACCATGATGACGAACGTTGAAATGAAGACGAGCAAGACACGTTTTTGTTTCTTGTTCATTTGTGAAGGGATTTCTTCACCGCTTTCTACGTTGAAGTATTTCAAATCTTCTTCACGAGTTGCATATGTAAGAGATGCTGTAGGATCTTTTTGAACTTTATCTGCATAACGGTATACATAGTAGGTGCTAAGTCCTGTCAATACGATCCAGAAAATCACACGAAGTAAGAGACCTGAAGCACTTGAGATGCCTGCAGTATCAGAAGCGATAACGGTCGCAAATGGGTTCAAGGTTGAGGCCAAACATCCGATTTGTGATCCTAAGAGGATAATAGCTACCCCTGTCAAGCTATCAAATCCAACGGACATCATAACTGGTACGAGAAGTGGATAGAAGGCCATGGTTTCTTCACCCATACCATAAGTTGTCCCACCAAGGGCAAACAATGGCATCAAGATCAAGATCAACATTTTTTCGCGGCCTTTGTATTTACGAACGATTGAAGCAATCCCTACATCAAGGGTACCTGTTTCGTTTACAACACCAAGGAATCCACCGACCATCAAGATAAAGAAGGCTACGTCAATGGCTGCACTAGTTGGTGCTTTACCAAGCATAGCATTGATTGGAGCCATCAAGACATCCCAAATCCCTTGAGGATTTTGTTTCACAGCTTCATAACTACCTGCGATGATGGCACCACTATCATCGACTTTGTATTGACCAGCTGGAATAATCCAAGTTAACACTGCCATAATGGCAATGATGATCAACAACACGGAAAAAGATGAGGGCATCTTAAATCCTTTTTTCTTTTTTTCACTCATTTGTCTTCCTCCTAACGCAACAAAGTGTGAGTGATGTTTTACAAGAGCATCTTGTAAAACGCTTACTTATAGACTTATTCTATCATAATAAGCTTTAAAATACTAGTTTTTTCCTAATTTTTCATTAGTCTTTTTGGATGATTGTTCCACTTTCAGACTCAATCAATGCTCCAAGATTTTCTAGTGAAGTGATCACTGCTTTTCCTTCTGGACGACCGTTTACAAAGGCGATGGCAGCTTCTACTTTAGGAAGCATGCTTCCTGGTGCAAATTGGTCTTGTTTGATGTACTCTTCCAATTGAGCCACGTTGACATGCTCCAATTTTGCTTGGTCAGGTTTGTTGTAGTTCACAAAAACATAGTCCACACCTGTCAAAACGATGAAGAGGTCTGCTTCGACTAATTCAGCCAAACGTTGAGATGCAAAGTCTTTATCGATAACGGCTTCAACACCAGTCAAGCTACCATTTGCTTCTTTCACAACTGGAATACCACCACCACCAGCAGCTACAACGACTTGTCCGTCGTTCAACAAGGTACGGATAGTATTGATTTCTTTGATATCCACTGGTTTTGGTGAAGCAACGACTTTACGCCAACCACGACCAGCATCTTCTTTGAAGGTTGCTCCTGATTTTTCAGCTTCAGCTTTTGCTTCTTCTTCAGAGTAGAATGGGCCGATTGGTTTGCTCAAGTTAACGAAGGCAGGGTCGTTCTTATCCACAACGACTTGCGTCACAACGGAAGCCACGTCTTTTTCGATGCCTTCTTCAAGAAGAGCATTTTGAAGAGCATTTTGAAGCCAGTAGCCAATGCTTCCTTCTGTCATAGCAACCAATGAATCCAATGGGAAAGCTGGGTTCTTTTCAGAATTTGCAGCCAAGTGTTGGAGCAAGAGGTTCCCTACTTGAGGACCATTTCCGTGAGTGATGATCAACTCATCCCCATTTTTGATTAATTTAACTAAGTGTTTAGCTGTTTCTACAAGTGCTTCTTGTTGAGCTTGAGCAGAAGGATCAGAAGAGAGAATAGCATTTCCTCCCAATGCAACGACGATTTTTCTTGACATGAATTTTCCCTTTCTA
>CAUTRO010000192.1:0-2990 GCA_963540685.1 uncultured Streptococcus sp. | reverse complement strand
AGTTGCAGATCAGCTGAGTGAGAATGTAGTGGGAACTTTTTCTCTGCCTTATTCGCTGGTTCCGGAGGTACTTGTCAACGGTCAGGAATACACCGTTCCCTATGTGACAGAAGAACCCTCTGTGGTTGCGGCGGCCAGCTATGCCAGCAAAATCATCAAGCGTGCAGGTGGTTTTACTGCACAAGTCCATCAGCGACAGATGATTGGGCAGGTAGCCCTTTATCAAGTTGCTAATCCTAAACTAGCGCAAGAGAAGATTGCCAGCAAGAAAGCGGAGCTCTTGGAGCTTGCCAATCAAGCCTATCCTTCTATCGTTAAACGTGGAGGTGGGGCGCGTGATCTGCATGTCGAGCAGATAAAAGGCGAACCAGACTTTCTCGTTGTTTATATTCATGTCGATACCCAGGAAGCCATGGGTGCCAATATGCTCAACACCATGCTGGAAGCCTTGAAACCAGTCTTAGAAGAACTCAGTCAGGGACAGAGTCTTATGGGAATTTTGTCCAACTACGCGACCGATTCTCTGGTGACTGCAAGCTGTCGTATCGCCTTTCGCTACTTGAGTCCCCAAAGGGACCAAGGACGAGAAATTGCGGAGAAAATAGCTTTGGCTAGCCAGTTTGCACAGGCTGATCCCTACCGAGCAGCTACTCACAATAAAGGGATTTTTAATGGTATTGATGCCATTTTGATTGCCACTGGTAATGACTGGCGTGCCATCGAAGCTGGGGCCCATGCCTTTGCCAGTCGAGATGGACGCTATCAAGGTCTTAGCTGCTGGACGCTGGACCTTGAAAGAGAAGAATTGGTCGGTGAGATGACCCTGCCCATGCCTGTAGCGACTAAGGGTGGCTCTATCGGCCTCAACCCACGTGTAGCTCTCAGTCATGATCTACTAGGAAATCCTTCTGCCAGAGAATTAGCCCAGATTATCGTGTCCATCGGTCTTGCTCAAAATTTTGCAGCCCTCAAAGCCTTGGTAAGTACGGGCATCCAGCAAGGCCACATGAAACTACAGGCCAAATCCCTAGCTCTCCTAGCTGGGGCTAGTGAATCTGAAGTTGCTCCCCTAGTAGAGCGCCTCATCTCAGATAAAACCTTTAACCTAGAGACAGCCCAGCGCTATCTCGAAAATTTAAGATCATAAAAACTCAGACGAATCGGTCTGAGTTTTCTTGTGTTTAAATACTTTTTCCTGGTAATAGCGTAACTGGTAAGAAGTAACCAGTTGTGGCGACTTCCTTGCCTTCAATCTTTTGCAAGAGAAGATCAATAGTGAGACAAGCAATCTCTTCCAAAGGTTGCTTGATAGTAGCCAATTGAGGGTAGTAATTTTCGATAAAGTAGGTCCCATCATAGCCGATGACCTTGAGCTCTTTTGGGACAGAAATGCCCAATTCTTGAGCGATTTTAATGACCAGAATAGCTGTCAAATCATCCGAAGCAAAAATGGCATCTGGTTTTTCCCGGGTCAAGATATTCTTGATTTCCATTTCTTTTCTGACGGGAGAAAAGTCACTGGAAACATTGATAATAGGAGCTTTTGGGAGTACGGATGCAAAACCAGCGTGGCGCAGTCCGGTTGGCGAATTGGAATTGTCATTCCCTGTAATCATGATGATAGACTGGGCACCTGTCTTGACCAAGGTTTGGGCAGCAAGAACCCCACCAGCATAGTTGTCAGAGGAGACAACAGGGATGTCTGGCGATAGGTTTCGGTCAAAGGAAATAATCGGCGCTGTCACACGATTGTAGTCTTCGATTCCTAGGTTGTGACTACCAGAAATGATGCCGTCTACCTGATTGGCTTCCAACATTTCGATGTATTCGCGTTCCTTCTCAGAATCATGTTCACTGTTGCAGATGATGGTCTTGTAACCATTTTTGAAGAGTTGGTGTTCCAATTTATCAATCAATTCTGCATAGAAAACATTGGAAATATTGGGGAAAATCAAGCCGATTAACTTAGCTGATTTTCCTTGCAGACTACGAGCCAGGTTGTTGGGTTTATAGCCCAATTCTCTCATGGCTTCATTGACTTTTTGGATGGTTTTCTCAGATAGATACCCTTTTTTATTGATAACCCGAGAAACGGTAGTAGGACTGACGCCTGCAAGTTTGGCGACATCAGTTAGTTTTGCGACCATAATCTAATTCATAGTAAATTCCAGTTGGGTTTCCAGATTTGATCAGGATACCATTTTGGTCCGCATGTGGGAAGACACGACCAGAAAATACTTTTTCTCCTTTATTGATGAAAATTTCAAAGACAGAGTTATCGATGAAGATTGTAGCAGTAGTAGCCTGATTCTCGATAGGGCAAGAACGAGTTGTCCCAAATTCTTGGGCATACTGTTCTCCAGCCTGGCTACGATCCACTGTCACTTGACCGTTTACAAGGTCAAAGTTGATTGAAAGTCCCTTACCTTCTTTATCAGCAAGTAAGACAATCTCGCTCTGGCTATTAGCTTCCAAGTTGAGTTCAAGTTCGTAAGTGTTCTTGGTTTGGGAACGGTTTGAGAAGGCTTCTTCAGAAGCACGAAGGTCCTTAATAGCAGCGACTGGATACTGGTAGAGCTTGTCGTCTTTGATAGTGAGTTCCTTGACCAAAGAGAAGGTTCCTTGGTGGTCAAAACGGTCAGATGGGTAAGAAACATCTGGCAAACCAAGCCAGCTAACTGCTAGAGCACGCCCATCAGGAGCGTTGAAGGCTTGAGTTGCATAGACTTCGAAACCGTAATCCATGTTTTGAAGTTGAGACACATCTACCATTTTGGCATTTTTAGGGTCAAAGGAAGCCCCAATCTTATACATATTTGGAAAGATATTATCGTAGTCTAGAACTTTCTTATCCAATCCTTGTGGACAGTAGAGAAGGACAGGCTGTTCCTCTACAAAGACCAGATTAGGACATTCCATCATGTAGGCAGTACGATCGTTAGCAAAGTCAAGGTCGCCAACTGCTTGCCAGTTTGTGTAGTCGTTATTGA